>JAQVUB010000016.1:13052-14723 GCA_028699735.1 Lentisphaeria bacterium
CTGAAAACCTTGGGCAAAATCAATGGGGTTGGCAAAAAGACGGCCGAGCGCATGGTCGTTGAACTGCGAGACAAGGTCGGACGATTTTCATCCGCCGGAAGCACCATCCCTGCAGAAAGCAGCCTGAGCAAGGAAGCTGGAGATGCGGTCGCCGCCCTGGAAACCCTCGGCTACAAACGGGATGCAGCCATCAAGGTGGTTCAGAAACTGCGTTCCGACGCCCCGGATGGCGCCAGCCCCAGCGCCTCCGAACTGATCCGCAAAGCGCTTTCCCTGCTGAATTCCTGAAATCAAACAACGAAAGGCACGAAAAAACGCGAAAGTTTTTAGAGAAAAAAATCGTGACTTTCGTGACTTTCGTTGTTAAATCTTTTTGGATTCCCTCGACCTACACCCTCAAAAAATAATTGTGCCATGACCTCAGACCGTTTTATCACCTCCGAACTCAATACCCGGGAAGAGACCTTTGAAACCACGTTGCGACCACAGTCCTTCGCAGATTTTCCGGGTCAGACCGCAGTCAAGGAACGTCTGCAGATCATGGTCGAGGCCTCCAGGGGGCGCAATGAACCCCTCAATCATATCCTGTTGTGCGGACCACCGGGACTGGGCAAAACAACGTTGGCAAGCATTATTGCCAATACTCGCGGCAGCAATATAAAATCCACCAGCGGCCCGGTGATCGAAAAACCGGGCGATCTGGCAGGGCTTCTGACCAGTCTCGAAGAAGGCGATATTTTATTTATCGATGAAATCCATCGTCTGCCCATTCAGATCGAGGAATACCTCTACAGTGCAATGGAAGATTTTGTCATTGATATTATGCTGGAACAGGGGGTCGGGGCCCGCTCCGTACGGCTAAATCTGCCAAAATTCTGCCTGATTGGCGCTACTACGCGCCAGGGAAAGCTGTCCGCACCGCTGCGCTCGCGATTCACCATGCCCTGCCGCATGGATTACTATACAGCCGAGGATTTGTGCACGATCCTGACCCGCAGCGCAAAAGTGCTCGATATCGCTGCTGAAGCAGAGGGGCTGCATGAAATTGCCCGGCGCAGCAGGGGGACTCCCCGTATTGCCAATAATCTCTTACGCTGGGTACGCGATTATGCCCAGGTCATGCACAAGGAAAATACTGCCATTACCCGGAGGGTCGCCGACCTCGCGTTACAGAAGCTGGATATTGACGAGGATGGCCTGGATGATATGGACAACCGGATTCTGGAGGCAATCCTGGTAAAATTCAAGGGACGCCCAGTTGGCCTGAAAAGCCTCGCGGTGGCTGTCGGTGAAGAGGAAAGTACCATCGAGGATGTCTACGAACCCTACCTGATTCAGGAAGGATACCTGCTGCGTACTCCCGCAGGCAGAATCGTCACCAGTAAAGGCGAAAAACGCTTCGGTATTCAGAAAATAACCGGGCAGCAACCTGAGCTGTTCTGATTTTTTAACAACGAAAAAACACAAAAAAGCACGAAAAAAATTCATGGGGAATTGGCGTTGACTGCTTTCTATGCGTAGTACTTCCCATGAATTTTTTTCGTGTCTTTTCGTGTCTTTTCGTTGTTAAAAAATCAGAACAGTTTGAGGAGTTGCAACGTATCCTGAACGCTGCCAGCGCCGGAAGCGACCGGAGCCAATGCGCGCAGCTGTGACAGAGAAAAGCGCAGA
>JAQVUB010000356.1 GCA_028699735.1 Lentisphaeria bacterium
TCGCGTCTGCACCAAGCACCAGACGCAGCTGCAGCGTCGCATTCCGGCGAATGACTAGATCCGGATCCTTGGCCAGCCGGACAATTTGTTTTTCGGCAGGCTGCCCCATGCTTATGATTTTCCTGGCGGTCTGACGCCGCTGCAATCCGGTCGAGCTGTTGAACTCCTTCTCCATATCCGCCAGACGAATCGCTTGTCCAGATGATCCTGCAACGAACAGCAACAACAACCAGGCGGCAAGATGACAGGAAACAGCTCCGGATTTGTGCTTCATGTGAACTCCTTGATTCTGAGAAACTTGGTTTCACCCGGAAAAATTGCGCTGTGCCGGGTCAGGACGCTGAGCCGGGTCAGTAGGTTATCTGGTTATAATCTAATTTGTTAGCGTAAGAAAATCCACTCTTGACATTATAATTTTCGGCCTTGTATTTCCCCTCAACATGCCCGTCAAAAAATCCCAGATTGGCTTTTAAGCCATGCCGGAAACTGTATTGCGAATAATAATTTACACCGTAACTGTTTTTTCGGCCGTTATCGCCCATCAGCAAAGCGTCTGCGGGTCGTTTGATTGCCGTGTTACGGCGCAGAAAACGCCAGTCGTCTCCGCTTGTCCGCAGCGTACCGCCGGTCAGATTGGTATTGATGCCAATTTGCAAATATTTAAAAGAAGTGGAATCGTCATCCCCAATGTCTACTGGTTCACTTGGACAGAGCCAGAGCTTGTATTGACTATGTGCGGTTTTTGTCGAGAGCAATATATTTCTCGGATCACGCCCGTACATCACTTTGAAAATCCGATGGTACCAATATTTGTATGTGGGTTCTTTGGTCCATTCCCCATTGCAAATCCAACCATCATACTCGTCCTGATACAAGGTTTGCCCGGTACACAATTGTTTCAGATTGTTCCTGCAGGTGATGTTGTTCGCAGCATCCCGGGCCTTGGCCAAAGCAGGTAATAACATCGAGGCCAGAATCGCAATAATCGCTATTACGACGAGCAACTCGATCAATGTGAATTTCCGCCGGATACGTCGTTTCATTTTTTCTCCTTTTGTTATGGAATGCTTCTCTGATTATTTAATGATCGACAGGTGAAGAGTATTCCTGGACAGGGATTTCCGGCATGAAATTGTGATTGACAAAGGCGCCGGCATTTTTCCGGGTGGATTCCCGTTCGATTATGCTTGCCTGAAAAACCGTTTTTCCGGACGCGGCCCGACCTTTCTCTGAGAAGTATTTCACCGTTTCTCCGCCCAGACTGATCCAGGGGAAATCGAAGGCTGTTACCGGCACCTCCATTTTGAGGTAATCCGGGTGATCGGTCAATGACATCAGGGCAATGTCATCCGGAAGAACTGCACCGGTTTTTTGCAAAGCGCGAACAACCGTATGAATCAGATTGCCCTCACAATTGATTAATGCGTCGAATTTCGCCGCCTTGCAGAAACGGATGATTTCCTTTTCCACGATATCCTTATCAAAGCATGGCTCCATTTCACAATAGAGTTTTTCTTCGAATGACAGACCGCAGCGCTGATAGCCCTCGATCATACCAAGACGGAAGGGATGTTCGGGGGCATTGGCATAGCTTTTGAAAACGCCGATGCGCCGTCGTCCCTGGCTGTGGAGATATTGGACGGCCTGCTCGATCGCTGCAGTCCGGTCGATGACAAAGCGGTACCAGTCGCCACGCTCTACATATTCTTCGTAAATTTCAGGATAGGCAATGTCCTGAAACTGTTTGTCGAGCAAGAGAACCTTCGCTTGGATTTCCCGCAGAAACGGAAAAATCCTTTCAAACCAGAAGCCATTGACAAAGACATTGGCTCCTTGCGGGATTTGCCGCAAAGCCGGCCAGTCAACCGGTTCCAGTACCTGAATGTTTTTCGAAACCGGAATAGTATGGATCATTCGTCCGCATTTCTGAGCAGCCAGAGTGGCACCATAAATGATCCGACGCTCGATCAAAGAAGACTCGAGATACAACGTGATATGAGCCGGATGCGGAACCAGAAAATAAATGTCGCCGCCAGCCTGATCCGGATGTCCGTTTCCGTGGCTTACATACGTCCCGCTGCCCTGACGACTCTCAACCAAGCCCTTCTCTTCCAATATCGTAAAAGCAGATTGAACAATACGCAGACTCGTCGAAAAACTCTCTGCTACCGAACGCATACTCGGCAAACGGCTCCCCGCAGCTACCTTGCCGGACAGAATCTCCTGCTCAAGCTGACTGGCAACAACTCTCGATTTTACCTGCGGAGCATTGATTATATCAAGTTTCATCATTAGATCCAAGAAACAATGTTACTTCTTGTTACACTTTGTTAAATTATAATACAAAAATTTTCTTTTCAAGTTTTCTTAAAAAAATTGGGCAATCCGAATTTCTTCTGTTGCTCGGTGTTTTGGTAATGCGTCAGTTAAACTTGGTAACAGAGGAATTCTTTTTAACAACAAAAAGCACGAACCGACCCGAAAAATTTTCATGGGAAACGGTTTTTACCGGGGGAGTTCGTTGTTCATCCCATGAAATTTTTTCGGGTCGTTAGTGTCTTTCGTTGTAAAAAAAAACGCTGCACTCAGCTTCACTGACAGATTACGGTGTTATGTACTGTAAGGTTTTGGAAAAGCCTCCGTTTTATTTGCAAAATTGCGTGGACTGGTTACATTAATAAGGTATTCTTAAGCGGGTGTAGCATAATGGTAATGCACTGGCTTCCCAAGCCAGCTACGTGGGTTCGATTCCCATCACCCGCTCCACTTTTTTTAAATGCAAAAACCGTCCGGCAGCTCTGCCGGACGGTTTTTGCAATTCCAGAAAACTTTCAGGCAAAAAACCCGAAATATGCGAACAGGATTCCGATGGCGGCACAAACCCATGGGATCAGACGCAACAGCGGATTCAGCAGCAGGAACACTTTCGTCAGGCGCAGCATCAGACCCGGGCAGGCAAGCAGCAGAATTCCCTTGAACAGTGCGATCCAGCCGATGACCGTGACCAAGACGCGCCAGTCCGCCTCCCAGATATTGTGTGCATGCACCAGCAATCCACCGCAGACTAAGGCGGTAAACCCTGAAAAATAGACCAGCAGCGCATTGTCCGAGAAAGCTTTCAGGACATCCCGGAAATAGTCCTTGCGAATCAAGCAGCCGGCGGCAATGGACAGATAAAGCATGCCCAGAATACGGGCAATAAGAACGGAAGTGGATACGGACATCATCGGATGACCTCCTCTTGTGGATTGACTCAGGAAAACCCAACCGGAACGGCCTGCCTCAAACCGTCTAACTAAAGGGCGTCCAAAAAGGGTTTTTGACCACGGAATACACGGAATACACGGAATTTTTTTAGAAATTGTTGCTTTGACGGATGAGATCGCTTGCAAAAATTGTGCAATCAGCCTGCCGATTGTGAAAAAGAGATGGAGGGAAGTAGGTTACGCCATCTGTTTTCGACAATCGACAGGCTCCAGGCAAAGTTTTCACTGGCAGGCATATCCGTCAAAGCCATCACCTTTAAATTTTCCGTACTACTATCGCAAATTTTCTTGTTTTTGTAAAAAGATTTTCTGTATGAACACGGACGGACACTGTTCCCGAATTAACCCCGCAGGGGCGTGACATACCAGCCCAGGGCAAGCAAGGCCGTTAGGCCGCAG
>JAQVUB010000357.1 GCA_028699735.1 Lentisphaeria bacterium
CATGGAAAGCCGATGGTGGGGTCTTGCGTTCCCCGGATTACAGTGCCGGCGGGATGAGCGGCTTTGAGATTGGCAGTCGGGACTGGTCTGATTATGAAGTGGGCTTCAAGTTGCGGCGTCTGGGCACACATCCCGTGGATCAGCATTTCGGAATGAGCTTGCGGCCGGGGGTTACCATCTATACGCGTGGCGCCGGCTGGATCATCAATATGCGGGAACGCAAGGTGCATCTGGCTTTCGGCAAACCTTTTCCGGAACTTCAGGCAGGAGCGGAGGCCCCTTGGACGGATTTCAGTATTTCCATAAAAGGGTCTGCGCTGAGCGTCAAGGTCAATGGCGAGACCGTGGCAAGTCGCGATGATTTGCCGGAAGGAAGCGGATTTTTCTCCTTTTACACCTATCGAAACACCCTGGAACTGAAGGATATTTTCATCCGGATATATAAAAGCGGAGTTGCGCAGGCCAGATCCGCATCCCCTAATATCGCTTTGAACGCCAGCTTTGAAGAATGCACATTGGGTAAACTTCCCGATTACTGGGGGGTGCGTCACTGGGGGATCGACGATGCGGGAATGATTCTGAATCATGAGGCCTGGCTTAAAACGTTTGGTACAGACGATACCACTGCGTGGCACGGGAAACGCAGCATGCGTCTTGAGAATAAAACCGATGTGCCTGTCGGCGATTCCCGCCGGATGTGGTCCTGCAATTTCGGGACGAAAGTCGGCTCGACCTACACGCTGTCCGCATATATGAAAGCGGATCGTCCCGGGGTAAAGATCGGGTTGTCCGCATCCCCGTATTCGGAAGACCGTAAACTGGAGAAGATCTTCATGCTGACTCAGGATTGGGTTCGTTATGAGTATACCTATACCAGGACGCGAAATGCTCTTTACACAGACATGCTGTATTTTACTCTGCAAAATAAAGGAGTGGTATGGTTGGATGCTGTACAGCTGGAGCCGGGTGAGCAGGCAACGCCGTTTCAACTGGCCAATGCTGATGTCCGGCTGACAGTTCATGAGGGGAATGTGGAAAAGGCGTTGTATGAGGTGCCGGTCTATCAAACTCCGCTGCACAAAGAAACTCCCGGCATGGATGGGCTGTTGAATGACCCGGTTTGGTCAAAGATTCCGCTTCTGGAGCTGAAGTCTGTATACGGAAAAGAAATCCGCGAAAAGGCGACGGCGAGGATTTTCCACACGACGAACGGGATCTACATCGGGTTGGATGCGCAGGAAGCGGATTCCGGTCAGATACGCTGTTCCAAACAGAAGCGTGATGAATATGTCTGGCTCGATCCTTCCTTTGAAATTTTCATTGACTCGAAGCTGACGCGCGGCACGTATCATCATCTGGTGTTCAATGCCGATGGGGTACAATACGATGCCAATCTCGGCAATTCGGCCTGGAGTGGCCACTGGCAGGTGAATACTGCCCGCAAAAAGGACCATTCCGGCTGGACTGCCGAGGTGTTTATTCCTTTCGGCGCAATGGGAATCGATTTTAACAACGGTGACCGTTGGGGATTCAATATCTGCCGTAATAATCCCAGATTCCCGGAAATCTCCAGCTGGGCTCCCACCTACGGACATTTTCATGAACCGCTGCGTTTTGGGCAGCTTGTCATCAGCGAGGCCGTTCAGAAGAACTACCTTGCCGGCATACGCAACTTTTTGCTGAAATATGCCGGGGGGGAGCAATCCGAGTTGTCGGCGGAAGCTTTCAATCATACCGGACATGATCTGGAGGCGGAGCTTGTTTGCATAGTCCGACCTTCCCAAGGCGGAAATTCGCTTTGCTTTGAGAAAAAAATATGTATTCCCGACGGTAAGACGTTGCCGGTTATACTGGGCATGGTTCCTGGTAAACTCGCAGACAATTTTCAGGTGTCAGTGACGCTGAAGGAGGATTCCCGCCTGATTGTAACCTCGATCGAAACCGTATCTGGCGGAAATATATTGTGTGCGATTCCGCAATTTGATTATTGCACAACGGAGACGCAGATGCCGGTGCAAGTCCGCTCGAAACTGAATCCTGAGTACTTGCAGGCCTTGACGCTGGAAACGGTGGTTACCCGGGGACAGGAAGAACTTTACCGAAATTCCGCAAAATTGGCTGGAGGAATGCTGGAATTGCAGCTTCCGGTGGGGGAATGGACTCCCGGTGACTGTGAGTTGATATGCCGTCTGATCGGTGATTCCGGCGAAATTGCGAAATCCGAAAGCGTCTTCCAAAAGCTTGCGCCGTCATCGCATGAGGTAAAGCTTGACCGCTTCCGCCGGATCACACTGATCAATGGAAAACCCTTCTTTCCACTGGGCATTTTCTGGGAAGGAAGTACCACACCCGAGGTAATTGAATTTCTGGCGAAAGGAAATGTCAATACGGTTCATCTTATCGCAAGCCCCACCGAAGAACTGCTGGAGACCGGGCGAAAACATGGCGTGATGTTCCAGTTCCAGCTCGATGTCCATGCGCGGAAAGGCAAATCACAGGAGACCATCAGCAACTGGAAACATCATCCGGCAATTCTTTCATGGTATACGTATGATGAGGCGTTCACTACCGAGTGGGGACGAAAGAATCTGAAGGAGATTGTCAAGACGATTGCAGACAGCCAGGAGCTGGATCCCTATCACCCTGTGGTGATGCTGGAAAATATCTATGGAATGAATTACCTGATCGAGAAGGGAATGGATTTTCCGGGCAAAATCCCGATTCTCGATTACTATGCATATCCTCCATCGTCCAATGTTCAATCGTGGGACAACTATTCCAAAGCGATTCTGGGCTTTGGCGAAGCAGACGGGCGTCCAGCCTGGGCGGTTCCATTCATGTCCGGATATGGTTTTCATGCCAGCCGGGACATGTCCCCCGCCGAACTAGAATATCAGGTATACATCTGTGCTATCAACGGTATTCGTGGCATCCTTTTTTGGGCATCATATCCGAAAGCCCCGGGGACATTTGCCAAACTCAGTTCCCTGTTTGGAGAAATACGGCAGCTGGTCGAGCCACTGATTTCCTTGGAGCAGGTTCCGGCAATACAATGCAATTCCGAAAAAGTCCGGTTTACCGTCAAAAAGCATAATGGTTTTCTGTATCTGATAACGGTCAACGAATCCAAGGAGGCACTTCAAGCCCGCTTTGACCTCTCTGAACTCACAGGCGTGAAGACAGCGGAAGTCTTGTTTGAAAACCGGAGCGTGCCTGTCGTTCAGAATTGCCTCGAGGACCGCTATGACGGACTCGGCAGACGTGTCTACCGGATGATATTGCCCTATAATTGATAAATCCCATGGTAATTTTAACAACGGGAAAACACAAAAAAACACGAAAAATTTTTAAGGGTTGTTGCTTTGACGGATGAGTCTGCTTTGAGAAAATCCACATGTGGAAAGGCTGGCTTTACGAACGTCAAAGTTACAACCTTTAAAATTTTTTGTGTTTTTTGTGGTTAAAAAATGGGTTGTGGCGCCAGCCCACGCCAAGTTATTTCGTGCTTTTCGTTGTTCAAAAAGAATTTCTCCGTTACCCGCTTCATTCTGCTCTGCTGTTTTTGGGTCATGGCATTTGACAGATCATATTAAATGAATATATTTAAGATATTGTTTCAATAAAAATGACAGGATCTGCGGCATGAATATTACTCCGAAATGTAT
>JAQVUB010000017.1 GCA_028699735.1 Lentisphaeria bacterium
ACGAAAAAAATCCATGGAAAGCGACGTTTAATAGCAGTCAACGCCATTTCCATGGATTTTTTTCGTGTCTTTTTGTGTTTTTTCGTGGTTAAGAAAAGAGGATATCAGTAACCGAATCTGGCTCGGGTTTGGACTTTTCGGATATCGTTTTCTTCTGCCCAGTCGAATTTGAAGGTTTGCAGGTTGACCAGTCTCATGGTGAGTTTATAGAACGAATCTTTTACCCGGTCATTGGATTCGGAGATTTCCTGCAGTTGTCCGACCAGGATATAATCAGGTCGATCCTGCATACCGATCAGCTGGGCTTTACGGGCGTCATTGCCGATTCCACTAGTGATATCGCTGATGATTTGCACATAGACCTCGTTGTTGGCCGGCAGATCCATGAATTCAAATTTATCGGAGTTGATCAGTCTTGTGCTGATGGAATTGGTGATGGCATCGAGTTTAAGGTTCAGCTGTCGGGTATCATTGATCAATGGCTGCACGCTGATGACCGGGCGTTTTCCATCCGGAAACTGTTCGCGGAGTTTCCGGTTGAGGACGGGGTTGCTGAGTAAAGAATCGACCATGGTGACGGCATGTTGCTGAAGATCATAGGCACCCACATTGGTGCTGATAATGCGCGCTTCCTGTGGATTGGCATAACCGAGCTGTGACTGGCATCCCGAAATCAGAGTGATGGCTGCGACTGCAAGAGCGGCGTTGATAAGGGAATGAATCGTCATAGGAGTACTCCTTTTTTTTAGATGTTTTTTAAATCAAGGCAGATTGCGGAAATGGATTTTGAATTCGACGGCTTCGGGATAGGGTGAGACCCCCTGGAGGTTGGCGATCTCTCCTCCGAACAGTACTTTTTGCTGCCAGGGGCGTTTGCCTGGATAGATTTCCATGCCATTCTGGTCAAACCAGGCAAAGAGGTACTGAATGGGGTAATTCCGTTTGGTCAGATTCTGGACTTCGACCTGTGCCAGGATGAAGCCATCGGGATTCTGCCGGGTGATTGCGCCAAGCACCTGCAAGGAGCCAGCCATACGCGTGTCATCATAACGGACGCGAGCGGCCAGCTGATCATTGCCGCCAAGGGCATTGATCCTGGCGGACATGCCTGCGGTTTGGGAGGTCTGACAACCAGCTGATATCAGCAACAGCGATACCACAGATAACAGAAGTGCGAATTTTTTCATCGGAAATTCCTTCTTGTTGGTCAATTTGATGGGTTTTATTTTTGCAGGATATTAGTAGTGGGGCCATAGACGACTGGGGGCTGTCCTTCACGGGTGACGGTGAGCGTCTGCAAAGCACCGTCCCAGCGAAAATGACTGTTTTTGAGGAATTCGGCATTGGCATCGGCAAGGACTCTGCGGACATAATCATCGGTGGCACCGGATTCCAGGATGCGTTCCTGGGTGGTCAGGAAGGCTTCCCGGTTTTGCCAGCGCGTGAATCCTTCCTGGGAGAGTTCGAGATTGATGTCGAATTTACTGCCTTCGCGGAAAATGGCCTGCAATTCATAGGGAACAAAAAATGGGTAGGAGACGCGCATGTTATGCAGTCCAGCTGGAATATTCAGGGTGACGGGGCTGGAAACGGTGCCGACCGCAATGCCGTCGATTTCCAGGAAAGCGCCAGGGATATTACAGGAAAAGGCGATGGAGACCATCTGCGTTGCGCCGGCCGGGATAGTTTGCCTGGAGGCAATTTTTTCCATCAGCCACTCAGCGCCTTTGTCGGCAGAATCCTCAAGCAGGTTGTGAAAAATGTCTTCGAGATTATTGGCCAGCATTTGCGCGCTTTGCGGCGGGCTTTCGAGAACGACATCCTGGCTGGCAAAGGCGACGGCGTCCTGGCCGGTGGCGATGGTCAGGTTCATGCCCAGCGTCAGTGAAGTGAAGGAGGTCTCCGGTTTCAAACCGACCGTTTTTTTGGTGATGCGCCGCAGGGATGCGGTGATAAAGTAATCTGCACCAAGCATGCCAGTCAGGCCAGTGGCCGCGGCCGCCGGCATGACTTCACCGTTCGGCGTGGTGTTTTGTGTGGTACCGAGGGCATTGGCGGGGTTGATGACAGCCATGCCGCGGTTGCTAAGGGCTCCAGTCAGCATATCGGCAAGAGCCTGCAAATACTGCTGATATTCTTGCTGAACAACATGATTCTGCACGATCAGAGCCACTTTGAGCTGGGGTTTTGGCTGTGGAGCGGGCGTGTTCTTCACTTCCACTGTGATCGTTTGTGTCCCGGCGCCTTCCAATGGGGTCGGAACGACCGTTATGTTGGGAGTGGCCGGAAGCGTAACGGTTGTTTCGGCAATGAGCAAGGTTGTGGCTAGGAATACAGATAGCAGTGTGATGAAACGGTTTGACATAACGAAATCTCCTTTGTTAGAGACAGTTTTTTTAACAACGAAAAAACACGAAAAGGCACGAAATTTTTTTAAGGGTTGTTGCTTTGACGAATGAGATTGCATGCGAATTCGCGGGTTGGTTCGTGATTTCTTCGACTGATCGGTCGGATCGGTCGGATCGAAGATATCCCCAACCCCAACCCCAACCCCAACCCCAACCCCAACCCCTGACAACTGACGGTCTCTGTAATCATTTCCAGGATGGGCTTGGGAGGACAGCGGATGAGAAGGTCAGTCTTCCGGGGACTGCCATGCAATGCGCGACGGTGGTTCGTCCGTTGATGACGTTGACGGTAAAATTCTGTTGGAGACCCTTATGCTGAAAATGGATTTGCTGGATTCCTTCTGGAAGTGAGAATCTGGCCACCTGGGTGAAATTCGGCAGCAGCAGCCAGCTGCGCAGATCCGGTTCTTCGATGACATGCAGGAAGATTTGTTGCAGGTGCAACAGAAGCACAGCCGCTTCGCGTTGACCGGGATCAGAGATGTCTCTGGCGCTTTTTAGCATGGCGTAATTTGCGGAAGCTCGAGCGATGGCGCGAATGGCCATGCGTGTCACAATTTCAGGCATTTGGTCGGCCAATGCCTTGACGGCGAGGTTGCGCAGGTCGGCAGCCAGTTCGGTTTTTATGTTTCCTCCGGGAAAACTGATCTGTGCCTGGGACGGCAAGCTTTGCGAGGATCCATAGAATGGCAGTGCGAGATTGATCAGCAGCAGACCATAGCCGGTGGGAATGGGAATCGGCGGCAGTTTGAAGCTTTGCTTTGCGGGAATGTAGTCCTCTTCAAAAAAGAGAACGACTTCACCGTGGCCTTCGGGCAGCTGGGCAGGCAGGGGAGCCAAGCCGAATTGCTGCAGTTCTGCGGTTTTGTTCAGAAGTCCGCCAAGGCGGGCAACATCTCTTTGGAAAATTTGATTGGCTGGTTGCAGTCTCAAGGCAGCTTGATAAGCCAAAAAGGCATCACCGGATTTGCCCTGACTTTCAAAGAAAACGCCACACAGGTAATAAGCATAGGCATTTTCGAGGGTGCGCAAAGTCTGAGCCACTTGCAAATTTTCTGCAGTACGGCTTTGGAATTCCGGGTTTTCGCTGATCAATTTCCAAGAGGCGTTTGCCTCTTTGTTGCTGCTGCTTTGGAGGGTTTCTTCCGCCTTTCGAAAGGCATCGGCATGTTGCTCACGGATGCGCTGCAGGTATGCGGTCAGATTGTTGATCAGTGGGGTCAGATTTTCAGGTTTTTCGATCATGCTGTTGAAAATTTGCAGCTGATAGAGCATAATGCGTTCAAAGTTGTTCAGCCGGTAAGGCAGGGACTGGTCATTGATCAGGATTGCGCCTGCCTGATGGAGCAGATCAGAGAAAGCAAGCAACGGTTTTTCCGTTTCCTGTTTTCGGTCAAAATCATGCGCCGCCAAGAAGTCTGCTGAACTGCCAGAAAGATTGCCAAGGAGCTGCTGCAGCCGGAAACGCTCGAGCAGCAAAAGCAGGCCATTTCGGCTTTCCGGGTCGATTGGTTCCTGTAAAAAGGCGGGATCAGGTTGTCGTCCGACAGCCAAGTCATTTTTTAGCCGGCTGATCCGCTTCGGATGGGTAATGCAGGAACTGACCAGAAGAAGCAAAGCAGGAAAGAGTGCCGAGAGAAGAAAGCTGGAAAAACGCATCCGCAACCTTTTCCGTGGTTAGAAACCGAAATTCATAATGACCATAAACGGGAAGGGAGATTGGCGGATCAGGTTGCAGAGACCCAGCTGCATTCCGTAGAAATTTTTTGCGGAGTTAAAGAGGCCGATTTGGACTCCAGACATGGATTCGACCTGATTATAGATACCGATTTGTACCCCGGTGGTTTCACCCTGATTGACGTTAACCGGGGCAATTTGCAGGCCGGTTGTATCCGCCGCAGCATTGTAATTGGCAATTCCAGCAATCTGCAGGCCGGTCAGGTCTCCGTAAACCCGGTTGGCAATGCCGGAAATCTGGATTCCCATCAGATCCTGATTGACCTGATTCCAGAGTCCGGCGACTTCTATGCCGATGACTTCTCCGAGAGCCAGGTTGGCCAGAGTACCGATATCAAGGATTGCGACATTATTGTGCCGGCCGGCCAGAAGGTTTAGCCGAATGCCGACGATGTCCCAGGCTTCCGGAGGCATTTGCAACGGCGGAATAATACCGATGGCAAGGGGGAGAATTCCAGCAGAGGGAACCGGTTCCGGCCAGGGATTTGCCAGGCCGGAAACACTGGCATCCGAACGCTGCGGAACCTGCTCGATCGCAATACGGCGGTGGACAGGCTCAGTCTGCGCTGCCAAAAAAGAAATCAGGCTTAACGTCAACAGAGTAAAACAGAACTTTTTAAATATGCACATGTCAATTCCTCCTGTTTTTAACAACGAAAAAACCCAAACAATACGAAACTATTCGAAAGGATGCAAACTATCATATAGAACGGAGAAAACGAGAAAAAAGTGTGGAGGAGCAAAGAGCAGGGAGCAGCTTGAACAACATGCGGATTTTGCAGAGAAAGCTCATCCGTCAAAGCAACAACCTTAAAAGTTTTCGTGTTTTTTTGTGTTTTTTCGTTGTTAAAAAAGAGCGCGGCTTGCGATATCATGCCGGAAAGTGGCTCCTTTCCAGGAGATTTTTTCGACGGCTCTGTAAGCGTTATCGACAGCCTGGCGCAGGGTATTTCCCAAGGCCGTTACACCGAGGACGCGGCCGCCGGCAGTTACCAGCTGCCCATTTTGGATTTTGGTTCCTGCATGGAAGACCATCGCCCCGGTTTTTTCCGCTTCTTCAATGCCGCTGATGGGAAATCCCTTCTGGTATGCACCTGGATATCCTTCGGAGGTCATAACCACACACACGGCAGGTTTTTCAGACCATTTCAATTCGATCTGATCAAGGCGGGCGTCGGCAGTGGCGCAGAGCACTTCGACCAGATCACTGTCCAGGCGTGCCAGCACGGCCTGGGTTTCCGGGTCTCCAAAGCGGACATTGAACTCGAGCAGTTTTGGGCCATCCGCAGTGACCATAATTCCGGCGTAGATAATGCCTCTGAAATACAGCAAATCCTTTTGCACACCCAGCAGGAACGGGTTGAGAATTTGCTGATCAAGGATTTTCCACAGAGCCTCGTCGACGACCGGCGCAGGCGAATAGGCGCCCATGCCCCCGGTATTTGGCCCCTGGTCGCCATCTTCGGCACGCTTATGATCCTGGGAAGAGGCCAAAGGGACAATGGTTTTGCCATCACAGAGAGCCAGGATAGAGGCTTCTTCCCCCTGGAGGCATTCTTCGATCAGGACACGATAACCTGCTTCACCAAAGGAGCCGGCAAAACAGGCTTTGATGGCTTGTTCCGCCTCTTCCCGGGAACCAGCAACAACCACCCCCTTGCCTGCAGCAAGCCCATCCGCTTTGATAACCACCGGAAGCGGTTGCGAACGCAAATACTTCATTGCCTCTTTTTCTTCGTCAAAGACTTCGGCTTTTGCGGTCGGCAACCCATGCCGGAACATAAATTCCTTTGCAAACGATTTGCTGCCTTCCAGCTGAGCAGCGCGACGGTCCGGCCCGACGATGCGTAGTCCCCGGTCGGTAAAGCAATCGACAATCCCCTGGCAAAGCAGTGCCTCCGGGCCAACCATCGTCAAATCAATTTTATTGAGTTCCGCAAAGTTGGCCAGGTCTTCCGGAGTATCTGCCAAAACGGAGGTGCTGTTTTTTATGCCTGGATTACCGGGGGCACAAAAGAGTTTTTCCGTAAGCGGGCTTTGAGCCAGTTTCCAGGCCAGCGCGTGTTCGCGTCCGCCACTGCCGATTAAAAGAATATTCATGGGGATTTACCTGATATCAGAGAGTTGAGGACGAAGTCAGTTCCTGACGAATGGCCTGTGCGGCCTCAGAGGGGTCGGAGGCCGCGAGGATCGGTCGTCCGACGACGATATAGCTGGCACCCGCTGCGGCGGCTTGGGCTGGTGTCATGATGCGTTTCTGATCCCCCGCATCGGCTCCTGCGGGTCGAATTCCGGGAACAATGGTCAGAAAATCCTTGCCGCAGGCATTTTGGATCAGAGTAATTTCACGGGCGGAGCAGACTACGCCGGCCAATCCAGCCTGTTGGGTCAGTCGTGCGAGGCGGAGAACCTGGTCGGCAGGGCTGTCCTGAATTCCGATGGCATTGAGTTCCTGCTGGTCAAGGCTGGTCAGGACGGTTACTGCGATCAGGCAGATTTTGCTTTCGGCAGCGGCTTGTGCAGCAGCTTTCAGCATGGCAGGGCCTCCGGAAGCGTGGACATTGACCATATCCGCGCCAATGGCGGCAGCGGAACGTACTGCCTGCGCAACAGTATTGGGTATGTCGTGATACTTGAGATCCAGAAATACTTTTTTGCCACGTTGTTTCAGGCCGCTGATCAGCTCCGGCCCGCAACGGGTAAAGAGCTGCTTGCCGACCTTGTACCATTCCACAGATGACCCGATTTTTTCGACAATGGCAAAAGCCTCTTCCCGGGAATCGACATCCAGGGCTGCAATCAATACTGTTTTTTGTTCAGGCATGGGGTTCCTTTATCAACAACGAAAAAACACGAAAAGACTTGGGGTGGACTGGCGTCCACAACCTAAGTTTCAGGACACAGACAGAACACGGACGGGACACGGACGGGACACGGACGGCCTGTGAAAGGATGAATTTGACTGTTGTTTTTATGGATTTTATGGGATATCCCCGTTCCCGTATTTGTCCGTGTTTAGTCCGTGTCCCGTCCGTGTTTAGTCCGTGTCCAGTCTGTTTCCATTGCAAAAAAATCTTTCAGGGAAAACAAGATTTTGAGGGATAGTAGTACGAAATTTACGAGGGGGTGTTTCAGGATGCAGTTTCCGCAAGGATTTTTTTCAGCTGGACAGCAGCCATCCAGGTTGCGCTGAGGCAGAGGAAGAAAAACTGCAACAGGCTCCAATACAGAAAAATGCGCAGCATAAGGCTGATTTGTCCGTAATTCCAGATGCGCAGGACGTCCTGAAAGGACCGGCTTGTTCCAGTAAACAGCCCCAGGATTCCAGAACCGTATACAGCACAAACCGGAACGATCTCAAAACACAACAGCAAAAATTGGGTTTTTCGTGCCGACACTGCCAGCAATGGAATTTTGCCGTGTTCAGCAAGGATACGAAGCAGCTGGCAGATTTCCAATTGCAGCCAGAAAATCACGGCGAGGCAGGCGATGCTGCAGAGATGAAAATAGGTATTTTCGCTGCTTCGAACTGCCCAGGTTGGAAACGGTGACAAAGCCAGCAGTGCGATGGAGGCCAGCAGCGTTTTTTGTGCAGCGTTGGCGCAGATCGCCGTTTTGCGGGGGAGGAGGCACGCGCTGAACAGCATCATCAGGCAGGGGAAGCATTGCCAGTAACTGAACAACAAACGAATTTTCCCCTGCAGGATGGTTGATATCCCGGTCAGGGCGGTGAAAAACAACGCCACTGTCATCAGTAACAGTGGCGCTAAATATGCAGCCAGAACAGTTTGTTCCCCTGGCTGAACAGGTTGTAGTGAAGGTGTCATAACTGATCAAGAAAGCGGGAGTATTGGGTGCCGCTCATCAGCAGATCCAGTTCATCCTGATCATCATACTCCATCTTGAAAAGCCAATTTTTATGCGGGGCTAAATGAATCAGATTGGGATTATCCTGAATCTCTTTGTTCAATTCCAGGACTCTTCCAGTCAGTGGGGAACGCACATGGCGGATGTGGTTATGAACATGCAGATGGATACAAAACGAATCCATTTCCAGTTCATCACCGATCAGCGGCAGATCGATGCTGTCAATCACATCCAGCTCCTCCGTCAAAAAATCTGTCAGACCGATGGTGGCGGTCATTTTTTTGCCATCGGGTTGAGCCCAGACATGACGTTTACTATAAACCCTGTTGTCAGGATAATCACTCATGGTTCTATTCCTTTTTATGTTTTCTGCGATAAGATCGCGTCGGTTACCGGTGATTCAAACAAGTGTACCCTTCGGTCAAAAAACGTCAACACCTTTCCAAATCAGCATTTCGGTAGCGGGTTTATGTTAAACATGATTTGCACATATGTCAAATCGTTTTAAACGTTTTTCCCGTTTTTTTTTGCTAGTACCGCGTAATTAGACCCCACCCAAAACGTTTTTTAACCACGAAAGGCACGAAAATACTTGGGGTGGACTGGCGTCCACAACCTAAGTTTCAGGACACAGACAGAACACGGACGGGACACGGACGGGACACGGACGGGACACGGACGGGACACGGACGGGACACGGACGGGACACGGACGGGACACGGACGGCCTGTGAAAGGATGAATTTGACTGTTGTTTTTATGGATTTTATGGGATATCCCCGTTCCCGTATTTGTCCGTGTTTAGTCCGTGTCCCGTCCGTGTTTAGTCCGTGTCCAGTCTGTTTCCATTGCAAAAAAATTTTTCAGAAAAAACAAGATTTTGAGGGATAGTAGTACGAACTTTTTTAGAGTTGGGTTAGTGTGGTGATCGTAACCTTCAGAAATTTTGTTGTAATGCAAGCCACAGGGAACAAAAACGTCTTTTCCGTCCCTGAGGGATTCCCGGACCGATCGCCGGGGGAGTAATATTTCGCCCGGTGTTGAATTGCAAAGATGCCGAAAAGAGAATACCTTAATAAGACTGCCAATACCCGACAAGGTTGCGTTTTTTTTGTTTTTTTGCAGCAAATTTTGGTGGAAGTATTTTTTTTTGTTGATTTGGATGGAGAATAGTCATGGCGAATGAACGGTCCTATCTGGTAAAGACAGAGATAGGTGAAGAGCTTGGGCCTGTCGATCAGGAAGCCTTAGTCCGTTTGACTGAAAATGGGCGTATCACACCGGATGCTCTAGTACGCAGTGTTTTGGTTCCCCGCTGGGAGAAGGCGGTGAATATTCCTTTTCTAAAGCCATTGTTGCTGGAAAAACAGGCTCAGCGTATTCTTGAAAAAAAAGTGCCATGGTGGGTACGGATTAAAAATCGGGCGACCCTTCGTGCTGAGGACAGCGTTGCCATGAGCAGTCTGGTGAAAGTACGAGCAGAAAGCTTTGACCGGGCACCCATTTTTTCCAGAATTTTTGCGGCACTGATTGATTTATTCATCGTACTGATCGGCTGTCTTTTTCTTACTGGGTGTTGTTATATCCTGCTGAAAATGGAAGTGCTTACGACGGATAATGCCGCCTATATTCTGTTGCTGCTATGCTGGTTCTGGATTAATTTCTACTATATTTTCACGATCAGTGTAAAAACGCAGACGATCGGACAGAAGTTCTGGGGCATTTTTTTGGTGCGAACCAATTCCATGAAGTTTTTTGCCGGGCGGACTTTTTTTTACCTGCTGTTCATGTTATTTTTTGGCTTTTTTACGCCGCTGCACATAAAATTCACTCCGAGCAGTCGGAGCTTGCAGGAAATACTGACCGGCACCAAAATGGTAAAAACCAAACTGACTGATAATTCCCGCATTCGCTGATTTTTCTTTGTGTTGCCAGTATCCCTGTAAACAGAAAAAGCTTGTGTTCAACCGTCAGTCAACAACCCAAATCTGCAACAGGCGGTCTTTTCCGTTCTGTTTGTCCATGCATATTTTCCGGGAATTTATATTGCCTTTGGGCTGTTCCCTGGTTGCTTTTTCGCTGTTGTTTCTGCTCAATGATGTCTTTGATGATGTCTCCGATTTCAGTGGAAAAGGTGTTCCCGGCAAGGTGATTTTCTTTTATTTTCTCTGCAAGCTGCCGTTGAATCTGGTGCATGTGATTCCGATATCAGTGTTGCTGGCAACCAGCTTCATGACCATTATGCTGGGCAAGAACAATGAATTATATGCGATGCGTTCAGCCGGGTTATCGCTTGCGGTGTGTGCGCTGCCGGTATGGTTGACTGCCTTTCTGTGCAGCCTGGTCATCTGGGGGATTTCGGAAAAGGCCGGGCCTTTTTGCCAGCAGGCGGTTTCTGAAATCCAGCAACAGTGGCTTGAAACACGCTCTGACAAGCAGGCCGCACCGATGGTCTTTCAGTATCCTGCTGAGGGGCGCAGCTGGTTTTTCAGCAGTTTCAGCCCGGAGGGAAAATCGCAGGGGGTCGTTGTTCGCCAGTCGAATCCGGATGGGGGCACCGCCTGGGTGCTGTCCTGCCGGCAAGCGGAATTTCTCAAGGATCGATGGCTTTTCCAGCAAGGCGAAATTTATCATTTTAAGCTTGATGCGGATCAGAAACCACAGCGCGGCCTCCCTGAAAAATTTCTCCGGCGAGAGGAGTTTTTTGTCGAGAGTCCGGCCCAGATTCATGAGCAGAGCAAGCCTCTTGAGAATTTGAATATTCGTGATATAAGAGTAATTTTGCGCAGTGGTTTACTGAACAGCATCCGAAGCGAAAATCGTTTATGGGCGATGTTCTGGCATCGTTTGACTTTTCCGTTGGCCAGTCTGGTGGGAGCCATGCTTGGTTTTTCCCTGTCTTTGGGTAACGGTCGCAGCGGCTACATGAAAGGTTTTGCGACGGCCATCGGCTTGCTGGTGCTGTTTTTTATCCTGGGTCAGTTTTTCCTGGTCTTAGGGAAAAATGGCTGGGTGCCTCCCTTTGTTGCCGGCGCTTTTTTACCGCTTGCCTTTTTCTTTGCCGGAACCATTCTGGTTTATCAACGTCAGTGACATCATGTCCATATCAGCAGAGCAACAAGAGCAAAAAGGATCTGCAGAACCCCTCCGGAAACGGCGTTTTTCCCGTTTTCGGATCAGCCTATGGTGTTTGGAAGGGGTTGTTCTGCTGGCTTGCCTGGAACATTTTGTAATACGTCCCTGGTTGCAGGCGAAGCGTCCTCCGGCAAAGGCAGCGGTGGTACAGGAAATAACGAACCGGGGTGAGATTATTCGTCCCTTTGCCGAAGAAGCGCGGTTGCCTGTCAGTATGCGGGAAAGTTTTCCGGCCTGGTATCCTCCTCAGGTCAGTCTGTCTGGCGACGGCAAAGCAATGTTCGAGCTGCAGAAAATGCTTTCAGAGGAAACTCGCCTTCCGATCGAAACAGTCAACAGCATCGGCATGAAATTTCGCCTGATACCCAACGGGAATTGTTTGATCGGCAGCCCCGAGGATGAACCGGGGCATTCGCCGGTGGAGACCCTGCATTACCGGGATTTTCCAGCCCCTTTTTATCTAGGCATGTATGAAGTTACCCAGGCACAATGGGAAACGGTGATGGGTACGGAGAACAATCCCTCGCATTTCCGTGGTGCAGAACAGCCGGTGGAAGAGGTTTCCTGGTATGATTGTCAGGAATTTATCTTGAAACTCTGTGCCCTGGAGGGACTTCCGGAACGCGCTTATCAATTGCCAACGGAAGCGGAATGGGAATATGCCTGCCGCTCCGGAACAAGCAGCGCTTATTGCTTTGGAAATTCCCCGGAAAAACTCGGTTTATGGGCGGATTTCGCTGACAACAATTACAAGCGTCCCAACAAGGTCGGCAGGCGCCTTCCCAATGCGCTTGGTTTGTTTGATATGCATGGCAATCTCTGGGAATGGTGCCGGGATACGTTTCAGAATTATCCCGGCGATTTCAGCCCGTCCGGCGAAGTCAATTCCTGGCGGAATATCCGGGGCGGAAACTGGCATGTGGATGCCAAATCATGCCGTTCGGCGAACCGCTGCCGCCTGCCCGGAAAAAGTGTCGGCAATATGCTGGGATTCCGCATTCTGCGAACGATCGACCTGGAAAACCTTTTAACCACGAAAAGCACGAAATAACTTGGGGTGGACTGGCGTCCACAACCTATTTTTTAACAACGAAAAACACAAAAAGACTCGAAAATTTTTTTAAAGGTTGTTGCGTTGAGGTCAAAGATCGTTTAGGAAAATTTCATGCTCGTACCATCAACCCTATGTGGTCACTTCCCTCCTTGTTAACATGTGTCGGAGGGAATATGGAGCGCCGGTGTCTCGCCGGCTCCCCTTGGGCCGTGCAAGCTTGTGTGGACCTTTCCCTCCTCGTCGTCTTAGGAGGCAGAAACCCCATAGCAGTTCCCTTTCATCACAACAAACCAAAAATCCGAAAAAAACTCTCAAAAATGAGAAAGCAACTCAAGGCAAGAAACTTGCGTATCTGGTTTCAGAAAAATCTTTCTGCAAAAACAAGATTTTGAGGGAAAGTAGTACAAAAAAGGAAGAACATGTCAAGAAGTATCAAGGAAGTGAAAACATTTTTATTTGCGCATCAGATTCAGATGATTGATTTCAAAATGATCGATCTGGATGGGCGCTGGCACCATTTAACCATACCGGCGGGCAATTTTAATGAAGATACGATGAAGTTCGGTATTGGTTTTGACGGTTCGAATTACGGATACGCCCCGGTCGAATGCAGTGATATGGTTTTTATTCCGGATACCGACAGCCTGGTACTAGATGCATTTGCTGAAGTCCCGACGGCAGTGATGATGGGCGATGTCCAGGTGATTGGCAAAAAGAATATGCCTTTCAATCAGTATCCCCGCAATGTCATTCAAAGTGCCGCAGATTATTTGCGTTCGAGCGGAGTAGCTGATGAGATGATCATTGGTCCGGAATTTGAATTTTATCTGTTCGACAGTGTTTCTTATCAGACCGATCCGAATCATATTTCCTACACGGTCGATACGCGTCAGGCCAGCTGGAATGCGGTGGCACCGTCAAATGGTTATCAGCTCTCCAGCAAGGCCGGTTATCATGCGGACCTCCCACGTGATATCACTTCGGACTTGCGTTCACGGATGTGTTTGCAGCTCAATGACTGGTCTGTTCCGGTCAAATATCATCATCATGAAGTCGGCGGCAGCGGTCAGCTCGAGATTGAGGTCGAGCTGGGCGAGGTCTGCCGTATGGCTGATGCAACCATGATTGTGAAATATATCGTCAAAAATCTTGCGGCGATGTATGGCAAGACGGCGACCTTTATGCCGAAACCGATTTTCGGTGCAGCGGGCAGCGGGATGCATGTCCATATGCTGTTGCGTAAAGACGGCAAACCGGTTTTTTATGATGCCAAAGGCTACAGCGAGCTCAGTGCTACCGCACACTTTTTTATTGGCGGCCTGCTCAAACATGCCGCATCCCTGTGCGGCTTCTGCAATCCTTCGACAAACAGCTACAAACGCCTGATACCCGGATTTGAAGCGCCGGTGACAGTAGGTTATGCTACCGCCAACCGCAGTGCCGTCATAAGGATTCCGGCCTATGCGAAATCTCCGGCATCCCGCCGTTTTGAGCTGCGCAATCCCGATGCCACCTGCAATCCGTATTATGCTTATGCCGCCATTCTGATGGCGGGTCTAGACGGCGTTGAAAACCGCATTGACCCCCGCAAAAACAACTGGGGTCCTTTTGATTTCAATCTGTACGATCTTTCCACTGAAGAACAGCGGAAAATCCAGCAGCTTCCGCGTTCTCTGGAAGAGGCTCTGGATGCACTCGAGGCCGATCAGCAGTATCTGACCAAAGGCGGAGTCTTTCCAAAGGAACTGATCCATATCTGGATCGCCAAAAAACGCCAGGAAGCCCGCCAGATCAACAACTATCCTTCCGCCCCGGAATTTGCCAAATACTACGATCTTTGAAGGGGGCAGGGGGCAGGGGGCAGGGTGCAGGGTGCAGGGTGCAGGGTGCAGGGGGCAGGGTGCAGGGTGCAGGGGGCAGGGTGCAGGGGGCAGGGTGCAGGTTTGGAAAGTGAGTAAGGAACTGTTATGAAATTACTTGTGAAATCAGATTGTGATGATTTTTGAGCTATTTTCCGCGTAAATGCGAGGCGCATAATGAATGATGTAACGAACATTTACGCGGAAAAAGGCTTGGTTCATAAAAGCATGTTTTCAGGTAACAGTTGTGGCCATAGCGGTTTGGCTGTGCTTACAGGCAGGGTGGGACTTCAAGGGCAAGAAACCACATTTCACGAAAAGCGGGCGTACCCCTTTGGAGTGCGGGAGCTTGCTCCCGCTTTTAAAGCGTCAGCAAGCCGCCGCATCACCATATGAAACCGTTCCATCAGCAATCGCTTCTGCGGCAACAAGAGCAACTCTTGAATATTGCACCCGCAAAGTGTAACCTGGTTTTGAACCACGCCCGGAAAATGGCCAAAAAGGGCACAATCTGGCACAAGTAATTTCATAATAGTTCCTAAGCGTCCCGGTTATGATTTCTGTTTGCTCTCCCCCGCCTGAACTGCCCTGCACCCCGCACCCTGCACCCTGTCCCCTGCACCCTGCACCCTGCACCCTG
>JAQVUB010000358.1 GCA_028699735.1 Lentisphaeria bacterium
GGTGTAAGCACCAGAGCCACGGTCACTGAAAGCACCATGGAAGTCACCACGGTCATCGAAAACTGCCGGTAGATAATTCCAGTCGAACCGCTGAAGAAGGCCATGGGTCCGAACAGTGCGGACAGCACCAGGGCGAAGCCGATCAGCGCACTGGTCACCTGCCCCATCGATTTTGCAGTAGCTTCCTTCGGTGAGAGCCCCTCTTCGCTCATCAGGCGTTCGACATTCTCGACAACCACAATCGTATCGTCGACCAGCAGGCCGATGGCAATCACCATCGCGAACATGGTCAGCATATTGATCGAAAAGCCAAAAATGTTCAAGGCGGCACAGGTTCCCAGAAGCACCACCGGCACGGCAATCGTCGGAATCAGCGTGGCTCGCATGTTTCCCATGAACAGCCACATCACCAGAAAAACCAGCAGAATGGCCTGAAACAGAGACTTGACCGCCTCCTTGATCGCCACCACCACAAAAGGCGTCGTGTCATAGGGATAGACAACACTCAAACCCGCCGGAAAATTCTGGCTGAGTTCTTTCATTTTGTCCTTGATGGCGTTGGCCGTATTCAGGGCATTGGCACCGGGTGTCTGACGGATAGCCAGCATGGCCATCGGCTTGCCATTATACAGAGCATTGATATCACTGACATAAGTGCCCAGCTCCGTGCGTCCGATATCTTTCACCCGGACAACCGCGCCATCCGGAGTCATGCGCACCGGGATATTGGCAAAATCTTCCGGCGTTCGCAACAGGTTCTGCACGACAATGGAATTGTTCAGGCGCTGTCCCTGGACTGCCGGAGCCCCGCCAAACTGTCCTGCCGACACCTCGACGTTATAGGTGCGAACGGCCCCCAGCACATCCTCAAAGGTCAGGCTGTACTGGATAAGTTTATCCGGATTCAGCCAGATACGCATGGCATATTCGCGGGCAAACTTTTCAACTTCACCAACGCCCGGCACCCGAGCCAGAACGCCTTCGACATTGGAGATTGCATAATCCCCCACATCGTTGGAATTCATGCTGCCATCTTCACAAACCATTCCCACCATAATCAAATAGTTGCGCGTGGATTTGGTCACCTGCACGCCAGTACGCTGCACGACATCCGGCAGACTGGCCGTGGCCAGCTGCATCTTGTTCTGCACTTTTGTCCAGGCCAGATCAGGATCAACGCCCGGCGCAAAGGTCAGTTCAATACGGCAGGTACCTGCAGAATCACTGACAGAAGAGAGATACAGCATGCCGTCCAGCCCGGTCATACTCTGCTCGATCACCTGAGTGACGCTGTTTTCCACCGTTTCGGCGGAGGCACCGGGATACATCGCCGCAATGGCAATCGTTGGCGGAGCCAGATTGGGATACTGGGCAATCGGCAGATTGTAGATCGACAGACAGCCCAGAAGCATAATGAATATCGCAACCACCCAGGCAAAGACCGGACGGTCAAGAAAGAAACGTGATAACATAAATGTTCTCCATCACAAATATTATACAGGCCTCAGAGCTCTTTCTTTTCGACGGCAGCCGGCTTTCCGCCCGGATTGACCGGAGCGGTTTCAGTCACCGAAACGCCAGGGCGGATGCGCTGCAGTCCTTCAAAGATCACACGGTCGCCCACCTTCAGCCCCTCGCTGATCAGCCATTGATTGCTGATGGCACGATCCAGACGCACAGCGCGGGTCGCCACTTTACCGGCCTCGTCAATCAGCATGACCATCGAATTGCCTTTCGGATCGCGGGTAACTGCCTGTTGAGGAACCAGAATGGCATCCTCCTTGACCCCCTCTTCAATCTTCGCGCGCACAAACATCCCCGGCAGCAATGTCCGCTGAGGGTTTGAAAACTCCATGCGCAGAATAAAAGAGCCGGTGCTTTGATCGACGGTGACATCCCGGAATTGCAAAGTTCCCTCGAGCGGATAAGGTTTGCCATCTTCGAGATTCAGTTTAACGACATTCTGAGTACCATTGCGCGACAGACGTCCATCCGCGATGCGGTGCTGCAAACGCAGCAACTCCGCGCTAGCCTGCGGGACATCGACATAGACTTGATCGAGCTGCTGTACGGTCGCCAAAGCCAAAGGTTGATGCGCGGTCACCAGCGCACCAACGGTAATATTCGAGCGGCCAATCCGCCCACTGATCGGAGCGGTGATTTTCGTATATCCCAGATTGATGCGGGCAGTATCAAGCATGGCTTCCGCGCTTTGAATTCCCGCCAAAGAACTTGTCACGCCAGCAGCGGCGCCTTCGACTTCGGCTTTGCTCGAAAGCAACCCCGCTTGACTTCTTTCAATTTCGGCATCGGCAACTTTCACCGCAGCTTCGGCACGGACCAGCTCTGCAGCCGCCCCGGCAACGGCAGCCATAGCCTGTTCTATCCCAGACTCGGCCTGACGACGGGCAGAGTCCACATCGTCATAATCCTGCTGGCTGACCGCCTTACTCTCAAGAAGTTCTTTGAAACGCGCCGCGCGCAAACGCAACGGTTCGGCATTGGCTTCAGCACTTGCTTGAGCCGCTTTAGCCGCGGTCAACGCGGTTTTCACGGCTTCTAATGCCGCCACTGCCGTATCCCGTCCGGCAGAAGCCACCCGTACTAAAGCTTCCGCGTTGGCCAGCCCGGCTTTGGCACGGCTCTCGGCTGCAACCGCGGTTACATGCTGAGCTTTGGCCACAGCCAGGGCGGCCTCGACATTCGACAGGCTTGCCTGATAGGGCGCCGGATCAATTTCATAAAGGACATCACCTTCTTTAACTTCAGCGCCTTCCTTGAAGAGCCGTTTCTGGATCAGTCCGCTGACCTGGGGACGAATCTCAGCAATCAAATACGGCGCCACTCGCCCTGGCAACTCGGAATACAGCAAAATCGATTCCGTCTTGATGGTCACTGAACTCACCGGCATCGCCACTGGTGCAGCCTGTTCCTGTTTTTTCCCGCAACCGGCAAACGCCAATACCGCAACCAGCACAGCGCAAACTCGCCCCAGTTGATTCAACTTTCTACATTTCATCGTTGTCATTCCTGTTCCCCACATAATTCCTCTTTTCTCTATCAATTTTGTCTTTATACTACGCATTCTCATGCAAGTGCATCTGTCAAAGCAGCAACCCTAACAAAATCCCGTGATTTTTCGAGTTTTTTCGTTGTTAAAAATCTTAAGCCAATTCCGCTTTCAACATATTGAAAATCTTGTGATAGGTACGCAAAAGCATGGCCCGCTCTTCTTCGCCGGTCGCTTCCATGATCCGGATAAACTTCTCATAGCGCTCCGGAAGAAGCCCTCCAATGAAACTGCGACCCGATTCCGTCAGCGAAATCTCAAACATGCGGCGATCCACAGGATGCGGACGGCGCATCGCATAACCCAGCTTCTCCAGAGAATCCAAGGCAGAGGTCATCGCCGAACGCGACAGATTCACCTCCTCCGATAAATCCGCCGGCGTCATCACACCATCCGGATGATGAAACAAACACTCCATGATCTCAACCAGGCGCAAACTGATCCCCTTCTCCGCTAAATTCTCCTCAACCAGCTGCTCAATCATCCGGTGAAGATGAATCAACTCAAAACCATCGCGCAAGACCTCCGGATCAAATTGACCGCACGATCGCGCATACTCAACGATCCGACTCATTAATTGCTCGCGTGACATC
>JAQVUB010000359.1 GCA_028699735.1 Lentisphaeria bacterium
ACGCTGCAACATCCTTTTTGGGGGTGGGCATGTTGAAGCGGTGGCCGAAGGGCAGCTTGGCGATTCCGTGCGCGCTGCAAGTGGCTGGACCTGGTATAAAGAGAGTAATGTAATGGCTGGCGCTTATCCAAGCAATTGAAATACCTTGTCCCCTATCCCCCAATACTATTAACTAAAGCTTTTTTAAAAACGAAAAAACACGAAAAAACACGAAGATTTTGAAAGGAAGCAGATGTCCCAACCTGATTCCTCATCGTCAAAATTTGCTTTTTGTTGCCATTTGGCTTGCATTATAACAGATTATCTGAAGAATATAATCCCTACACTAACACAACTAAAAAAAGTTCGTGCTTTTTCGTGCCTTTCGTGGTGAAACAAGCTTTAAGTAACGAGTATTGCCCTGCACCCTGCACCCTGTCCACTGCACCCTGTCCCCTGCACCCTTATTCAAGCATAAAGCGGACGACTTCGTCGGGCTGCAGCCATTTGCCATCTTTGAAACAGCGCATATTTCCGGCGGAGATTTCATCGATCAGCAGCAGATCGCCTTTGGCGTTGCGGCCATATTCGAATTTGATGTCGTAGAGTTCAAGGCCTTTTGCCGCCAATTCATGCTTGACAACCGCACCGATTTTCAGCGTCATATCTTTGAGCAGATCATATTCTTGAGCGCTCATGACGCCAAGCATGACCAGGGCATCCTTGATGACTAAGGGATCATTGCGGTCATCATCCTTGAAAGTCATTTCCACCAGCCCCGGCAAATCCTGACCTTCCTGGCAGTAATCGCCATAACGGCGGAAGAAAGAGCCTACGGCTTTATAGCGCAACACGACTTCAACGCCTTTGCCGAAAGGACGGCAGGGAACCACATTCATCGTGGCAGCATCCGGATCACAGTTGAGGTAATGCGTTAGGATGCCGGCTTTGGCCAGTGCCTCAAAAAAGAAGCGGGTCAGCAGCAGGCAGTTGCGCCCGTTGCCCTGAATTTTTGCGCCAACCGTATTGGCACCGGGATCGAAAACGCCATCCGTACCGGTCACATCATCCTTGAACTGCAACTGAAAATTTCCATCCGGAAGACGATATACGTTTTTGGTCTTGCCTTCGTAAACTAATTCCATGGTGTTCCCTTTGTGATTGATCGATTGAGTAAAAGAAATAATTTATTGTCAAAAAGGACTGATTACAAATCGGGAAAGATGCAGACATGTTCCCATAGCAAAGCTGGGAACAGAGATTTGTTTTAACCACGAAAAGCCTTGGGGTGGGCTGGCGCCTACAACCCATAGTGATCAGCTGTCAGTTATCAGCTATCAGCCGTCAATCTGTCCATTAAAGTCAATCGTCCTTCGTCCACGTCCATAGGGTCCATAAGGTCCATAGGGTCCATAAGGTCCATCGTCTATCGTCCATCGTCCCTTGTCCTTCGTCCATTAAATCTTCTTTAAAACAAGAAATGTAATGATAGTAGTACGAAAAAACTTCATGGGAAGAAGCTTTGGCTGCGAGAATGTGTTGTTAATCCCATGAAATTTTTTCGTACTACTATGACCCAACTTCTTGTTTTTCGAAGAAGGTTTTTGCACGATAGACGATTGACGATTGACGATTGACGATAGACGATAGACGAGGGACCTTATGGACCCTATGGACCTTATGGACCTTATGGACGAGGACGATGGACGTTGATGGACAGGCTGCCGGCTGACAGCTGATCACTATAGGTTGTGGACGCCAGCCCACCCCAAGTCAGTTCGTGCTTTTCGTGGTTCAAAAAACATGTATTCAGGGGTGTTTTGCCTGAATTTGTAAAGCATCAATGGGGATTTAAAGTAATAACAGGGGTGTAACTCGGGCATATCCACCACCTTGACAGGGTGCATTCCCTTTGGAATACAAGCAAGGGCAAATGTGTGAAAAAAAGGAAGTTGCCATATTGGGCGAGCTGGGATCGGGGGATCCGAGTCCAAGTGGTCATGATATTAGCGGTATTGCTGGGTTGCGCATTCTATATTCGCATGCAAATGCAGACGGCAGACCGGGACATGCGCGATGAACTTCTGCTGCGTACACGCCTGATGGCAGAGGCGGTCAATCCCAACCGCGTAAAGGCACTTTCGGGCACTCTGGAGGATCTTGAAAACCCTTCCTATCTTCGACTTAAATCGCAACTCGTTTTACTGAAAAAGCATAATCCGGATATCCGCTTTATTTATCTGCTGGGGTATCGTTCTGACGGGACGATGTTTTTCTTTGTCGACAGCGAGCCGTCCAATTCTCCGGATTGTTCCCCACCAGGTGAAATCTTTGTTCAAGATTCCGGTTTGCCTTTTGACGCACTGAAAAAGGGTTACGAGCTGGTTGAGGGACCCAGTGCTGACCGCTGGGGAGTTTGGGTTACGGCCTTTGTGCCGGTGGAAGATACGATAACTGGGGAAACCGCTACGTGCCTGGGAGTCGATATCGATGCGCGAATCTGGCATAGACAGGTTTTGCTGGCCGGTTTGCCGGGTTTCATGCTGATGCTGCTTCTGATCGGGATCCTGCTGCTCTGGGTCTGGCTTTCCCATCGCTGGCGCCATCCTGGGATGCGGGTGCCTGCCTGGGTCAACCGGCTGGATATTGCCGGCGTTCTGACCATTGGTATCATTCTCTCGCTGTATATTCCCTGGCGAATTTATCTGCAGGAGAGACAAAGCCGGCAGCAGTTTTTCCAGCAGCTGGCTTCCAGCGAAACCGCACAGATTGCCCGCAATCTGAACAGCATACGTTCTCCTGGCCTGGAAGGCCTGGCCTCCTTTTTTTACCAGGATGATATTATCCACAAAGACGACTTCTCCCGCTATACTCAATACCTGATTGAAAATCCCCTGGTCTATTTCTGGCTCTGGGCTCCGGGAGTCCCGGCGGCTGAAGCAAAAGCCTTTGAAGCCAGGATTAGGCAGGAGGAATACCCCGATTTCAAAATTCGTTCAGCTTTTGGCGATAGTCAGGATCCTATCGAGGATCGAAACACCCTTTTTCCGGTGATCTTTGTCGAGCCGAGCGACCAAAATCAAAATGTCAGAGGCTTTGATCTGGGCTCCGAATTCAAACGGCAGGTTGCTATTCATTCGGCGATCCGCAGTCGTCTGCCAACTGCAACGGAGCCGGTGCATCTGGTTGCTGATCCACAACAAGAGAAGATTATCGTTGTATACCATCCAGTCTTTTCTCATGATCAGGAAAATGTTTTGAAAGGGCTTGCTGCAATCGGCCTGCGCCTTTCTTCCATCCAGAGTCGTAGCGAAAGTAAAAAAAGACTCGTCCATGTTGACTTGTTCATGTTGCAGGATCAGGGAACACCGGAAGCGCTCTCCGATTATCTGTATCCGGAAAAACTGCGGTATAGAAGCCTGGTTCACCGCTATCTTTTTGCTTTTGGAAAAGTTTTTGTTCTTGGGGCCGTGCCCGGGGTGGAATTTTTGCAGGCCTATCCGCTGTGGCGGCATGGGGTTGCGGCACTGGTCTGCTTTGCCTTTACGGCGGCAGCGGGTATGATTGTCAACCTGATATCACGGCGGCGAAGTGAGCTGGAGGCTCTGGTTCAGGAGCGAACATTGAAGCTGACCGAGAGCGAATATCGTTTTCGGCAGTTGTCAGCGCACAGCCGGTCACTGA
>JAQVUB010000360.1 GCA_028699735.1 Lentisphaeria bacterium
ACTATTTACTCGATAAGATTTTCTGAAATAGACAGAGACAGTAATAAACAAAAATAGGCAGGGGCGACATCCTATGAAAAAGTACAGCACGAAATTTTTTCAAGAAAAAGCCAGATTCTGACTTGCAAAAGTAATATTTTCGATTTATGTTTAGACATGTTGAAATGAAATAAACTTACTTTGCCTCTAGGTTTCTTTTGGTGGGGGGTTAAAGGATTTGGAATGGAGTAGAGAAAGAGAAATAGAAAAAGAAGCGGGATGTGTGATAGTCTGGCAGGGTGTTTGTTTCTGGCCATAATTTTTAACTTTACCGCTATGTTGAAATGGAATAACATTTGAATAAGGAGGAGGCATGTCAGCGAGAGAGCGAGATTTCGCGTTTATGCAGGAGGTATTGGGCGCTTTTCAAAGGATGGGGACTCTTGAGAGCGGGTCAATTCGTGCGGTTGCGCAGAAGTTTGGCATGACACGGACGAAAGTAAGGAAGATTCTCATCACGCTAGGAGCCTTGGCCTCACCTTTGCCGGATGAGGCTGTGGCACTTAGGGATAAGGGACTGACCGTGCAGCAGATAGCCGCCAAGCTAGGATTGGCGACATCAACAGTTTCTACGTACTTGCCATACGCAACGGTGCTGTACAAAGGGGAGGAACGCTCAGCCAATGCCCTGAGAATTAAAGGATTTCGACAGAAGTTGGGTACGATTTCTCAAAAGCAGTTGGGGCAAGCGGGGAAACGGAACAGTGTCAGGCCTGCACAGATTTGTTCCTCGCATGTTCTTCAAGAAGCTGACCTATGGTCGGAAGGAATTTTCAAACCACACAAGCAACAGGAGACAAGCATGGAATTCGAACCGAAAGAGCGAAAAGTGATGAAGCTGCATCTGGAACTGAACACAGAAGGATTGAGCAAAAAGAACTGGAACATTCTGCGAAAGTACAGTGATGTGAATCAGGGGATCAGCCGTGATCTTCTGGCTCCGGCGGAGATGACGCTGCATGCGCTGCACTTCGTCATCATGCAGTCCTTTGGCTGGCTGAATGGCCACCTGCACCACTTCGCCCTGGAGGAAAAGGAAATGCAGGCGCTGACTTCCGGAAACCTGCGCAAATTTCTGGATTGGGTAGGGCTGTATTTCCGTTTTCCTATATCGGACAACTCAGACATCTATTGGGATGACAATTTCGCGGGAGACAGGAGCTTCCGGAACTGGTTGAGGGAAAAATACACGGCACCTTACGATTATAAAGGCCAAAGCGAGCATTTCATGCTGGCCAGGATGAAGGCGCTAGAGTTCATCAGCCAGCACAGACACCTGCGTGTATACTCATCATTCCAAGACTGGATGGCTGCCGGGCAGCCCAATATGGATGCTGTATCTTCAACCAAGCGGATAGAAGAAGTATCACTGGAGGAAGCCGACCGCGTGTTTGAAGAACCTGTCGGGCAACTTATCGAGCGCCTGACGCTGGCGGAAGTCCTGGGATACTCGGACGGGTGGCAAGTGGATGCCACAGCATTTCACAAGGAGGCAATGATTCGCTATGAGCGCAATCTGCCACGCCTGGAAAAATTACTGCAAGATATGCGTGACGCCACCTGGCTGAAGGCACATCCCAACGCAAAAAGCTTCAATGGCAAGCCGGTGGCACCCGGACAGTCGCAAGTGGATGAGCTTATCTCGAAACATATGCTCCAGAATGAACTGCGGCAGATGAATCTGGAAGCCATCCCCGTTACCAACCGCTTGCAATACCAATACGACTATGGTGACGGATGGGAAGTCACAGTATTCTGCGAAGGGATATTCAACCAGGAGAACTCCAGCAAACCTGCCTCCGAAATATCAGAGCAAGTGTATCAGGTGCAGAAGACAGGCAAGCCGCTATGCATCGCCATGGACGGCAAACGCCTCCTGGATGATGTCGGGGGAATTGGCGGTTACTGTAATTTCCTCAGTACCATCAACGGCAAGAATGCGACTGCCAAACAGGAGATGAAGGAATGGGCCCGCGGATTGGATTGGACCGGCCGTCGCTGCAGCCCGGACAAACTCCTGTAGGCAGACTGCGTCGGCTTTACTCTCTCCGCTGCCGGTCAGTCAATCAGACAGGCTTCGAGGAAGATAAAGTTCCTTGTAATGGGTCTGTAAACACCCCGATGGGGAATAAACCGGGGTGTTTACTGCAAGGCGTTTGCATTCATTCTTACAGCTATATGGCCCCCGTCCAAAAAGCTTTTTTAACAACGAAAAAACACCAAAAGATACGAAAATTTGTAGGAAAGCTGATGTCCAAACCTGATACTTCATCGCCAAAATTTGCTTTTTGTTGCCTTTGGCTTGCATGACAACAAAATTTTAGAAGGTCACGATCACCACACTAACCCAACTCTAAAAAAGTTCGTGCTTTTTCGTGCCTTTCGTGGTTAAAATTATCTTTTTGGACGCCCTCAACCTACTTGGGAACTGCACCCGTTTTGCTGCAGCTGAATGGGGAAAAGGAAATAACAAGAAATGTATCCGCCGAAAGTCCAGACGATCACCTTCCGGATCGAACAACACATCCGCCGCGGTTTTTACCATGACCTGTTGCCAGTCAATGACATTCTGCAGAATGAATTTCACGCGGCGCGACAGACGATTACCCGGGCTCTGCGGCCGCTGTTTGCTTCCGGACTGCTGGAATGTCAATCCCCCCGCAGCGGCATCCGGATCAACAGGGATAAACTGAGCTATGGCACTATTGCCATTGTTTCCGGAGCAAATATGATCAATGAAGAAAAGAACCTTGTCAAAGAAATTACGCGTGATGACTTCGATGTCAAGGTATTCATGCCTTCGGACTGCGAAAAATTCCACATTGAAGACGCGAAGCGTTACTGTGGGATTTTGTTAATCAACAGCTCCCTGACAAAAGAAATTGCGGTGCAGCTTCAGCGGCTAGGTGTGCCATTTGTCGCCTGCAACAGGATCAGTTTTTCGCCTGATGTCTCTTATGTTGATTATGATCAGGAGAGCCATATGCGAATACTGATGAAAAACCTGCTGGAACAAGGATACTGCCGGTTCGCTTTCTTCTATTTCAGTCCACTGCAAGGATATAATAAACAGTCTATGATAATAGTCCGAAAATTGAAACGGGAATACGGTCTGCCTATAGAATCTTATGACCGTTTTACGGCAGCCCTAAACAAACCGGTTGACGATGAATTGAAAAAGTTTCTCTGGCTCTGCTCAAAAGGAAAAAAATTCCCGGAAATCCTAATCGGGACACGGAACCTGTCCTACGAAATACAGCAGGTGAAAGAACAAGGTGAAATCGCTCTGCCGGATCATTTCCGTTTTTTGTTTCACCGGGGTAAAAATGTTCGGATTTCTCCATTGCCATGGGTCTACACTTATTATTTTTCTTCTCCAAACTGGCGGCTCTGGCTGCGCAGCTATGAATTATTGCGCGAGCGAATGCTTATTCCGGAAAGCAAACCGGTGATCAGACTGCAAATCAACCCTCTTATCTGGGATCATCCGATACCGCCGCCAGAGAATTAATTTTATCCTATCTTCAAGTCATTTTAGCCAAATTTTCCTAGCATTCGACAGTACGGCCATGGACTCATGCATGAACCTGTATGACGGGCCAAAATTCCGTAAGAAGGAAGGA
>JAQVUB010000361.1 GCA_028699735.1 Lentisphaeria bacterium
CAAGTCAATGCGCTGCAATCCCAGGCTATAACATAAATCCTAAAGCCCGCTTATTTTGCTAGTTTGCCCCCCGTCCAAAAAACTTTTTTAACCACGGAACACACGGAATACTTGGGGTGGACTGGCGTCCACAGCCTATTTTTTAACAACGAAAAAACACAAAAAGACTCGAATTTTTTTAAAGATTGTTGCGTTGAGGTAAGAGATCGCTGTGCAAAATGTCATGCTTGTACCTTTAACCCTATAAAGAGAATTGGGGCGATAGTAGTACGAAAAAAATTCATGGAAGTGGCGTTGATTGCTTGTATGCGTCGCTATTTCCATGATATTTTTCGTGTCGTTTCGTGCTTTTTGTGGTTAAAAAATGCGATTGCATTTGACATCTTTTTTTTTCATTTTATAGTAAAAAAGTTTTGCAAAAAGAGAATACAGATGACACGCAAACAATCACGGCAATTTTCTTTCAGCTGGCGTCAGGTTTGGTACTGGCGAGGCTTTCGTTTGCCTTGATTCTCCCACTCTTGTGTCATCCCCTTTGTATTTTTGGAAGAAAGTTTCATGTATCACAGGAACGGAGCAATCGCGGTTGCTCCGTTTTTTTGTTTCCGGGCAGTGTTCACTCCAACAGAAGGAAAAGCATTATGATGTCGAAAGGTTTCTTTTTCAGCAGTACGGTGCTGGTATTGGGCTGTTTTTTGCTGCTTAACAGTTGCAGGAAAAATACGGAAGTCATCACCTTGAGTTATGCCAATTTTCCGCCGGACAGCACCTTTCCCTGCATTCAGATGGAACACTGGAAGCAGGAAGTCGAAAAACGCAGCGGAGGTCGGATCAAAATCAACACGTTTCCGGGTGGAACCCTGTTGGGAGCCAAAGATATCTTTGACGGAGTCGTAGCCGGCACTGCAGATATCGGCAATTTCGCCATGAGTTACCAGCCGGGAAGATTCCCGGTTTCCGAAGCCATGGACCTGCCGCACTTCTTTGCCGATTCCCAAACCGCCAGCCGCATTCTGGCTGAACTGCTCGAAAAATTCCAGCCCGCTGAATTCCAGGAAGTCAAGATTCTGACTGCCTTCACCTGCCCGCCGGGTGTGGTCATGAGTTCGCAAAAAGCCTCGACGGTGGAAGACTTGAAAGGAATGTCGCTGCGCTCATCGGGTACGCTTCTGGAACCGATGAAGCTCCTTGGCTCGCTTCCAATCGCCATGCCGCAATCCGATGTCCCGGATGCCTTGCAGAAAGGGCTGATCAAAGGCATTGTCTCTTCTGCAGAAGTCCTGAAGGACATGAATTATGCAAAGTACTGCAAATCCGTCCTGGCAGCGAATCTGCCGGTGACCAGTTTTGCAGTAGTGATGAATCAGAAGAAATATGACAGCCTGCCGGAGGAGCTCAAGGTTATCCTTGATGCGCTGTATTATGAGCAGTCCCAATGGACTGCAAAGTATGTCGATCAGCATGTCGAAAATTCCCTTGCCTGGGCGCAAAACGAGCAACAGGTCGAAATCACCACATTGCCCCCGGAAGTCATTACCGGCCTGAGAACCAGACTCGAACCGATTTTTGACAGTTACCGGAAAAAGCTCACGGAAAGAAAAATCGATGCGGAAAAACTGCTCGATTTTATCAGCAAGCATCCCGCACTGGGAAAAAGCGAATAAGGGGATGATTGATGCTGAATAAACTCGTTTATTTTGAACGGCTGCTCTGCCTTGGGGGAATGTGGATCTCTGCCATCCTGCTGGGGTTGCTGGTATTGCTCTCCGGCACCAATGTCGTTTTCCGCCTGGCCGGGCATCCGCTGACCGCCAGTTATGAGCTGGCCGGCTTTGCGGGGGCACTGATTGCTGCACTCGCACTGGCGGACACCCAGCGCAAACGCGGGCATGTCGAACTCGATCTCTTTACCAGAAATTACTCGGCTGCGGGCAAAAGATACATTGGGGCAGCCAACATGTTCTTCTCCTTCCTGCTGATGCTGCTGATGAGCACACAACTCGCCTGCCGGGCATACAGGTTGCTGGCCGCAGGAGAACTCTCGGAATCGTTGAAACTGCCCTACCCGATCATTATGTTTGTTGCCGCTGCCGGGCTGCTGCTGCTGACCTGCGCCTTCCTGACGGATTTCATCTACCTGCTCTGCCGCAAAGATCCCGATACCGAAGAGCTCACCACCATCCCCAGAAAAGGGGTCACCAACAGCATCCGGAACGACCCCTGAACAGCGTGCTCCGCTGAAAAACCTTTTTTCGTGTCTTTGCGTGTCTTTTCGTTGTTAAGAAAAAAAAATGGAAATCAACACCTCAATCGGGCTGACCGGTATCGTTGGCATGCTTTGCTTAATCCTGTTCTGCGGAATGTCGCCGGGACTGGCCATGCTGCTGGCAGGCACCTGCGGCTGCCTGGCGCTGGTACCTCCAGACTCCTTTTCGCAGTTGTTCACCGGAATTATCGGGCCGGAGATCTGGAGCACATTCTCAAATTACGGTTTGACGGTGATTCCGTTGTTTGTGCTGCTTGGGGAGGTGATCTATCATGCCGGCTACAGCGACCGCCTGTTCAAGGCCTCCGAAGCCTGGCTGGGAAACTGCAGGGGGGGCCTGGCCATGACCACGCTCCTCGCCTCCGCTGGATTTTCAACGATATGCGGATCGAATACTGCCACCGCCGCGACCATGTGTTCGGTCGCCCTCGAACCGATGGGTAACGCAAAATATCATCCTCAGCTCAAATGCGGCAGCATTGCGGTGGGCTCGACGCTGGGGGTGATGATCCCCCCCAGTATTGTTCTGGTCGTCTATGGGCTTTATACCGGTGCCAGCATTGGCAAACTGTTTGCCGGCAGTGTCGTGCCATCGATCATCCTGGTTGGCGCTTTTTTGCTGACAGTCGTGATCCTTTGCCGTCTGCGCCCTGATTTCGCCCAGAAAGGCAAAACGGCGTCCTGGGGAAAGCGTTTTTCTGTCCTGCCCAGTGTATTGGAAATTGCGGTTCTGTTTGCGTTGATTATGGGCGCGATGTTCTCCGGCATCGTGACCCCTACTGAGGCTGCCGGCTTCGGCACCTTCATCGGCATCATCGGCTGCCTGCTGCGAAAACGTCTGAGTTACCCGGGCTTCAGAGCGGCAATGATCGCCACGCTGCACATCACCGGGATGGTCTTTATGATCCTCGCCGGCGCTACCGTCTTCGGAAAATTTCTTTCTCTGGCCCGCTTGCCGCAGCTGTTGGCCAGCAGTGTCGCCGGCAGCAATTTGTCGCCGGCTGTGATCATTCTGTTGATGGCGGGCTGTTATCTTGCTGGCGGCTGCCTGATGGATGCTCTGGCTTTTCTGCTGATCTCCCTGCCGCTTTTCATCCCGCTGATCAATCAGATGGGTCTGGATCTCGTATGGTTCGGACAGGTGGTCTGCCTGGTTACCACGCTGGGCGCCATCACCCCCCCCGTGGGAGTCTCCAGCTTTGTGGTTGCCAGTATGAGCAAGGATACCAGCATCGGCCAAGTTTTCCAGGGCACCCTGTATTTTATGCCGGCCTATGCCCTGGTATTCTTTCTGCTGCTGTGGCTCCCCAACCCTATGGTGCACTGGCTCGCAAACCTGGCGAAATAAACCGGGCAGGGGGCAGGGGGCAGGGG
>JAQVUB010000362.1 GCA_028699735.1 Lentisphaeria bacterium
AATCCAAAATTGCCGCCTGGGAAAAAATCATTGAAAGCATGCCGAAAGAAGAAAAAACGAAAGCTTAAGGCATTGCGTCCAATGGGACGGCAATGATCGATATTTTCCGAAAAGCGACGCGCGAGAATGGCCCAGGATAAACGAACGGCATGCCGCGCGCTAGATTGGACGGACCGAATACAGACTAAGGGGCAGCGATACAATGGCGACGGATAAACACAGGGATAACAGAACAGACGAGATCAAACAAAAGGTTAAGGCGCGCGTTGCGCAAGAAGCGGAAATCATCAACGCGGAAAAGCACGACAAAGGAAGCGGCGAAGAACAATCAGGCTATTTTGTCAAAAGCGGCTATTGGTGCCGCGTGAAGCGAACCAGGGGGAAAGGTGGAGCGGATGAGCATGAACAGACCATCGGTCTTTGCAATTTCACCGCACGGATCGTGGAAGAAAACATCATCGATGACGGCCAGGACAGCCAGCATCTTTTCCGCATTGAAGGCAAGCTTTACGACAAATACCCGCTTCAGAAAGTTGACATTCCCGCTGAACGATTTGCCGGCTTAACGTGGATTTCAAAATGGGGATCAAGGGCATGCCTGGAACCCGGTCAGACCGTGCGCGATTATGTGAGGCACGCGATTCAAAAGGCATCGATAAACACTCCCGTTAAAACACATTACGGTCATACAGGTTGGCGCGAAATCAACGGTCGATGGGTTTACCTTCACGCGGGCGGCGCAATCGGCGCGGGGCCGGACTTGCCGGATGTTTCGGTCAAGCTAAGCAAAGAGCTTGACCGTTACAGCCTTCCCCCCTCCCCCCTTTCGAATTCCGGGCAGTCAGAAAAGGCCGCCGACGCGGAAAAATCCGGGCTGGAAGCAAGCTTGCGCTTTTTGGAAATAGGAAGCCGGGCCGTGACTCTTCCGCTTTTTTGCCTGGTTTACATGGCCCCTTTGACCACGCTTTTGAATCCCATGCCGAATTTCAGCTTCTATCTTTTCGGGCAATCCGGCACATTGAAAACAACCGTGGCGCTTCTGGCCCTTGCTCATTTTGGCCGTTTTTCAGGAGCCGAATGCCTATCCAACTTTGATGATACGCCGGGAATGCTGGAAAAGCGAAGTTTCACACTGAAAGACACGATTCACGTCATTGATGATTATCATCCCTCAAGTAATCGTAAAGCCGCCGAAAGCAAAGAAGGCACTGCGCAGCGGATGATCCGGGGCAGCTCAAACCGGACGGCGCGCGGGCGCTTGAACAGTGATCTCAGCGAGAAAGGCCGTTATGAGCCGCGCGGCATGATGCTGATGACCGCCGAAGAACAGCCAACACTCGAAAGCACTCTCGCGCGTGTATGTATCATTGAAGTTACCGAGGGTGACGTGGACCGGGATAAACTTTCAAACATTCAGGCCGAAGCCGACAAGCTGCCCTTTGCTATGGTTTCGTTCATTCATTGGATACAAGAAAACATGGAAGAGGTCAAAGAAACCTTCCCCGCGCGTTTTCGGGCTTTACGCGCTAAAGCGGCGGCGGAAGGCTTTCATAAAAAACTGCCTGAACAAGCGGCTTTTATGGGTTTTACCCTGGAAACCGTCGTGACATTTTTTTGCGAAAAGAACGTCATGACTCCCGAAGCCGCAAAATCCATTGTGGCTGAAGGATGGTGCATCTTCCGGCAACTGGCAAAACAACAGCAACAGCGGATCGAAGAAGATGATCCGGTTTCTCTGTTTTTTGAAGTCATTTCCATTTTGCTTATTCAGGGCCAGGCGCGCCTTGAAAGCTATCCGGGTTTTTCCGGGGAACGGATCGGAGCCAGTGAGCAGCACATCGGCTGGTATGACGCAGCCGGGATTTATCTTATGCCGGCGGCTGCCTGGTATGTGGTTCAGCGCCGCTGTATTTCCGAAAACACACATTTCCCTTTTACGAAAAACACCTTTTTCAAGATGCTCAAAAATCGCGGCATTATCATTCCAGGACCGAATGGAGAAACATCGATTGTGGTCAAAGTAGGTAAGAAACCCGTTCGCGTTTTAAAAATTGCCGACGGGGGGATATACGATAAATGTGTAACTTCCGTAACCGGTCAATAAAATGGTAATATTAAACAGCAATATCGTATATTTACACGGTTACATGTTTTTAAAAAAATCTGTAACTTTTTGTAACTTCTGTAACCGGGTTACGGATTTGGTTACATTTGGTTACAGGTTTTTATTTTTTATCGCCCTGATTTCTTTAATTATATCAATGCGGTTACGGAAGTTACAGAAGTTACAGGTTTTAGACACATCCCCCCCCTATATGTTTTTTTCGCTTGTTTTTGCGGGCGCAATATTCAGGGAAAGAAGGTGAAATGATGAAACTGAAATCATGGATTGATGAGTTGGAAACCGCCGAAGGCGAACCGGAAAGCGGAGCGCAAATTGAACCAGGCGACGCGCCAGCTGAACAGATCACCTTTGATCTTTTGGCCGCAGCGGATCGGCTTCTATTGGGTGCCCGCGACGCAATCATAAGGGGCGGGGTTTACAATTGGAAAACGGCGGAATGTGAGGCGGCGGAATTGGACATTAATAAAACATACAAAGCCATATTGAACGGCGGACGGGACTTTGCGGCGCTTCGGGAAGCTTGCGCGCGTTGGGTGCTGGCCGCCCGGATAAAGCCAAGAGCGTTGCCCGCTGAACAGTCAACACTCCCAACGGGGGAAGGCCAGGGTAAACCGTGACGAAGAAATCAAACACACTAAATAAAATTCACGGGTCCTTCCAGGGCCTTTGGTGTCACGGGTAGTTCGCACCACGGCATTTTAGAGGTTTGATTAAAAAAACTGGCTGGAAAAATGGAAAGGTCTTTAAATATGACTCTTATGCCTGGTTGTAACATCTTGTCCATCATTCAGGAAGATGGGTTTTCATCCAAAAAGGTTGCATCAACACGCGGCGGCGAATACGCCGGACCTTGCCCGTGGTGCGGCGGGAAAGATCGTTTTCTTGTCTGGCCGCAATACCGTGGCGGGCGCTATTGGTGCCGGGGCTGTGCACGTTCAGGCGATGCGATTCAGTATATCCGTGACACGCGGAACCTGTCCTTTTTAGGGGCCATTGATTTTTTGGGAATTGAAAAACCGAGATTTAAAAAACGCCAATGGAAACAGGGCGGGCCGCCGTCCTTCAGGCCAAAGAATGACCCATTGCCGCCTTTGCTTTGGCTTGAAAAAGCGTCAAGGTTTTTGCAGTGGTCACAAAATCAGTTATGGAAATCCGACGGGCGGACGGCGCTTGTCCTTCTGACAGGCAAGGGGCTGAACAAAGAAACGATCCGAAAAGCGGGGATCGGCTGGAATCCGGGCGAATACGGGAAGGACATTTACCGGGATCGGCGGGGATGGGGGCTTCCTTGTGAGGTTCGCCGGGATGGACGGCCAAAACGCTTATGGCTTCCAATGGGTTTGGTTATCCCCCTGCAATCAGAAGAAGGCCCCCGGCGGCTTCGCTTGCGCCGGCCCGAAGCAAACGAAGGCCCGCGTTATGTCATTATTTCCGGGTCTGTTCTGGCGCCGTTGATTCTGGCGCCTGAAAAAAAATGCCTTCTGGTTGTCGAAAGCGAACTTGACGC
>JAQVUB010000363.1 GCA_028699735.1 Lentisphaeria bacterium
GAGGCGGCCTTTGGTGTAGGCCCGCATACGATCAGCGTGCCGCGCATCAAGCCAGCTGATGATGTTGATCCGAATGCCTTTGACAACAGCATCAATGATGATATTTTTGCCAAAATCGTGGCTTGCATCCGGATTGCGGTTCCCTATACCGGAATGATCATTTCGACGCGGGAGAGTCAGCAATGCCGCGAGCGGGTGCTGCATCTGGGGATTTCGCAGGTCAGTGGTGCTTCGCGCACCAGCGTTGGCGGATATGCGGAGGAGGAGGCGGAGGATGTCAACACAAAGCAATTTGAACTGAGCGATCATCGTACCCTGGATGAAATCATCCATTGGCTGATGACGATGGGCTATATTCCCAGTTTCTGTACGGCCTGTTACCGGGAAGGGCGCACCGGAGACCGCTTTATGAGCCTGTGCAAAAGCGGCCAGATCCAGAATTGCTGCCATCCAAATGCGCTGATGACGCTGAAGGAATATCTGATGGATTACGCTTCACAGCAAACCCGCAAACTCGGCGAAGAACTGATCCGAAAAGAAATAGAAAAAGTCCCCAATGAAAAGATCAAGGCAATTGCTCTGCGCAATCTGCAGGATATCGAAGAGGGCAAGAGGGATTTCCGGTTCTGAAAAACGTTTTTAACAACGAAAAGACACGAAAAGACACGAAAATTTTTTAAGGGTTTTTGCTTCGACGGATGAGAGTGCTTGAGATCATTTTCAAGGGGGATTTATGGGATTGAATGAGACACCTGCTGCGAATCGACTTCATATCGGGATTTTTGGCCGGCGCAATGCCGGCAAGTCCAGTGTCATCAATGCGATCACCGGGCAGGATTTGGCGATTGTCTCCGAACAGAAGGGGACGACGACGGATCCGGTTTACAAGACGATGGAGCTGCTGCCGCTGGGGCCGGTGATGATCATCGATACGCCCGGATTGGATGATGAGGGCAGTCTGGGGGCCTTGCGCATTCGCAAAGCCTATCAGGTGCTGAACAAGACGGATCTGGCACTGCTGGTAGTGGATGCGGCCATCGGAATGACTGCTGAGGATGAAGCGATTCTGGAACGCATCCGTGCGAAGAAAATTCCTTATGTGGTTGTCTGGAACAAGATGGATCTGGCTGAGGGTTTGGTTATGCCACCCTCTGACAATGTGATAGGCATCAGCAGTCTGGAAAAGCGGAACATACAGGAATTGAAGGAGCTTCTGGCGCGGCAGATTCCTGACGATGAGAATCAGGGGCGTAAAATCATAGCGGATATGCTGTCACCGGAGGATCTGGTGGTACTGGTGATTCCGATTGACAAGGCCGCTCCAAAAGGTCGCTTGATTTTGCCGGAACAGCAGACTATCCGCGATATCCTGGATGCTCGGGCATCGGCGCTGGTAGTCCAGGATACTGGATTGGAGAACCTGCTTGCCCGGCTTGGCTGCCGTCCCCGCATGGTGGTGACTGACAGCCAGGCCTTTGAAAAGGTGGCTGAAATCACCCCAGAAGATATCCCGCTGACTTCCTTTTCGATTCTCTTTGCCCGATATAAGGGGAATCTGGAGCTGACGGTGCGCGGGGTACGCACACTGGCTGATTTGCACGATGGTGATCGTATTCTGATCGGTGAAGGCTGCACGCATCACCGTCAGTGCAATGATATCGGTACGGTCAAGCTGCCAAACTGGATTAATCAGTTCTGTAAACGGAAAATTGAGTATCAATACTGCAGTGGAACGGAGTTCCCGGATGATCTGACTCGATACAGGCTGGTCATCCATTGCGGCGCCTGCATGCTGAATGAGCGGGAAATGAAATATCGTCAGCAATGCGCCCAGGATCAGGGAGTTCCCATCACCAATTACGGAATCTCTATCGCCTTTATGCATGGCATCCTGAAACGCAGTCTGCAACTATTCCCGGAACTGTATGCGCTAATGTGAGCTTTTTTAACAACGAAAAGACACGAAAAGGCACAAAAAAAATCATGGAAGTGGCGTTGACTGCTGAAACGCGTCGTCCCTTCCATGAATTTTTTTTGTGCCTTTTCGTGTCTTTTTGTTGTTAAAAAAAGCTTTATTCTGCGTTGGGCAGGAAGGCGCCGATTTTTTTCAATCGTCTGTGTAATGCAGGAATGGCGATCGATCGGGTATCGCAGTTTTGTTCACAGCAGAGGACGGCGGCCATGCCGGCAGCCTGCCCGGTGATATAACAGCCAGGCATGACTCGCACCGAACCCTGAATTTTCTGGTCGGTGCTGATGCAACGTCCGCTTACCAGCAAATTATCCGTTTTCTGTGGTGTCAGGCAGCGATATGGAATGCCGTAACTTTCTCCTTGCTGATAGCGCAGAGTCTCGTGATATTCTTTCTCAAAGGCGGCATAGGTTTCCGTGGAAGGCCTGTAGGGATGGATATCCACCGGATAACAATAGCGCCCGATTTCATCAGCAAAAACCGCCCGTTTGCGGAAGTCTTCGACATTAAGCACGTAATCGCCAAGAATGCGGCGGCTTTCCCGGATACCCATCAGGGCCCCGCTGCCAACCAGTTCGAGGTTCTGGAAACCCGGAATGTATTCACGATAGAATCGTTCGAATTCGGTCAGTCGTTCGCGTCCTTCGAGGAGGAATTTTGTAAGGGAGCGTTCATCGGTGGCATCGACTCCGAAGGCATGTCCGATATTTCCTCCAGTGACCTGTTTTCCGACCCGCCACATTCCCGGGTGATGTCGATCATGCACGGAAAAGACGCCTTTGTCAAAGGCTTCCTGGAGTTTGCTTCGCGGTGAAATTCCGCTGGCAGCATAGTGATCGAAATCGACTCCGGCCCAAAGGCTGCACAGGGTTCCTGGCATCATATTGCCGTCTTTGTCCCCTTTTTCGAAGGGGGCTCCTGCCCAGACGGAGAGATCGCCATCGCCGGTAGCATCGATGAATTGTTTTGCCTTGACCGCGAAGAATCCGCTTTTTCCATTGCAGACGGCGGTTTCGAGATGACTTCCGTTGCAAAGAATATCTACGACCTGGGTATGAAATGAGAACTGCACCCCGCTTTGCACCAGCATGCGGTCATAGACTCGCTTGAGCAGTTCAGCAGGGATGGAATTGACATGCGTCGGATGTTGCGTTCCTTTTTCACGGGTCAGCTGATCCAACACTTCCCGACCGATGCCATCGGCCAGGAAATTGACGCCGTCCCCAAAGGTCATGAATGCGGGAACCAGTCCGGCAGTTCCCATGCCGCCAAGGCAAGCCTGTCCCTCCGCAAGAAAAACACTGCGCCCTTCACGAACAGCCGCCAGAGCCGCGGCAATGCCCGCGGGACCGCCGCCGGCGATAAAAATATCCACTTGCAGACGAACTGGAACTTGTTTCTGATAGGTGATTGAATTCATCTTTTTTTCTCCTGTAAAATTTCGGATATTTGCGTGCTTTTCGTTGTTCAAAAGAATCTCTGCATGACCAGTTTTACTGACCCATTACCTCATTTCTGCAAGTCATCCTGATTCCTAGTCGCCACAAGTTTTTTTCAAGGTAAGAGTGAGGGAATGTTTCATAGCCGCGAGGTGCTCATTGAGATAGGCTTCCCGGGTAGATTGTTTGCCGAACCAGCACCAGTTGACGTCATT
>JAQVUB010000364.1 GCA_028699735.1 Lentisphaeria bacterium
GACGAGGGACGATAGACGACAGACGATGGACCTGATGGACCCTATGGACGTGGACGATGGACGAGGGACTTTGATGGACAGGCTGACAGCTGACAGCTGAAAACTATGGGCTGTGGGCGCCAGTCCACCCCAAGTCATTTCGTGCATTTCGTGGTTAAAAAGAATTCCTCAGTTACCCGGGACTGACGCATTACAGTTCACACATCCAATTGCACTCCCCTTATCTCAATCTCATTCTGCCCTGGAATCGACCGTGAAAATCAGACTGAAAACCTACCTTGACAAAAGCATCTCCGACTATGCTGAGAATTTTGATCCGGAATGGAATTTACTGGGAGCCTATCCAGCTGCCTTCTACACGCCGGACTATCTTCAGGAACATTTCGGGGCGCTTGGCCCCCGGGCTCTGCACAGTTTTCCGATCTCGCTGGCCTATGCACTGGCTTTGCAGGTGAGAGAGCCCGATGCCCTTGCCCAGCGCCGGGTTGTTGATATTGTTCGGTCAAGCCTGAATCTGGCACCCCTTGCCAATGGCGAACTGAAATGGTTTCTTGAGGAAAAACATCTTCGCGATGCCAATGGCAACTTCTTCTCCGGCCTGCTGCTGTTTTTGCTGGAGCGCCATTTCGGCCATCTTTGGCCGGACAGCCTGCGCTCTGATGTGCAGAAACAGCTGCAGAGGCTGCTGCCGGTTTTTCAGGCCGAACGTGCCACCAGCAACCTCAGCTATGTCAATCCAACACTGGCACGCTATACAATCTGCTGCCTGCTCGCAGAACACTTCGATGCAAAAAATGCCGACAAAGAACGCAAGGAGTTCCTGTTCTATGCAAGGCATCTCCGGGAACGCGGAGTCAACGAAAGCTACACACCGACCTATTACAGTGTCGATCTGATGATCCTGCTGGCCGCCTTGTCCGCCACCTCCGACAAAGTCTTGCAGCAGGAGGCACAGTCCCTCCTGCACCAACTCTTCCTCAAGCAAATCGTGTTTTTCGGAAATCGTTTTCCGGCTCCCTTCCGGCGTGGATATAATGGGGAATATTTGAGCCACAGACAGGATTTTCTGCCCTTTCTGCTGAGCTGGAATCCGGATTATCAGGCCGGCACTGACGCCTATCTGAATCTGGCTCTCCCCGCAGTGCTGGCACTCTTTCTGCAGCAAAACCCCGATTTCCAGATCAAGGCCGCGGATGAATTTCCTCGAACTCTGCAAAGCCGGGTTGCTGATGACTGTCAGGGCTACAGCTTTCTTGATAAAAATTTTCTGCTGGGATCCTTTGACCGCTACCCCGGCAGTACAACCGTCTGGCAGTGTGTCACCACAGGCGGCAGCGGATGGCAGGACGCACCGGTCTTTCTCAGCCTGGAAAATCCCCGCCTGAGCAGCATGGTGTTGCGCCTGGAAGCGATTGATGCACAGGATCAATTGCAGACACATCCCTTTCAGGGAAAGTTTTCCATGAGTAAAATGCTGCGCATCTACCCCTGGCGCAGTTTTCCGCCGGAGCCGAAATTGCGCTGCCTCCAGCAAAACGGGGAAATGCTCTGCCTGTGGAAAATTGATCGCGTGGATGCTGAGCTGAAACGCCTTGGCTTCAATCTGCATTTCAGCCGCTGCCAGCCGAAAATTTATGACCTGGATTCTGAAAATCCTCTGCCAGATAACAGTTGCAAAGACCGCCTTTTGCTTGATATCGACGGTATCTGGCTGTTTTTGGCGGCCTTGCAGCGGGTGGACATGGCTCATTCGAGTCTGTCCCAGGGACGTTTCCTGCCACCATCACTGCATTGCCAGTATGGCACAGACACCCTGGACTGTAGCATGTTCAACTATGATGGCGACGCTCAATCCTTTGTTCAGAACCACATCAGCGGCGGCTTCTTCCTGGCCGTGCTGAATCCGTGCACTGACCTGCAGACTGCCCGGCGGCAGGCCCGGCTTTATTCCATCAGCGACCAATTTATTTCCAATCGCTATGACGGCCATATTGACCAGCGGGACAGCATCCGCAACGTATCCGTCAAAAGCCCCAACGGCAACCTCGAACTGACCTGCGACCATTACCAGTGGAAGTGATAACGGGGCAGGGGGGCATAAGTTGTAAATGGTAAGTTGTAAGTTGTGGGGTCAGGAGGCGTAGTAAGTAGACCCCGTCCAAAAAAGTTTTTTTAACCACGAAAAGCACGAAAAAGCACGAACTTTTTTTAGAGTTTGGTTGGTGAGTTGATCGTAATCCTCAAAAATTTTGTTGTATTGCAAGCCAAAGGCATCAAAAGGCAAATTTTGGCGATGAAGTATCAGGTTTGGATATCAGCTTTCCTACAAAATTTTCGTGCTTTTTCGTGCCTTTCATGGTTAAAAACCCTTTTTGGACGGGGTCTACTGACTACGCCTCCTGACCCCACTACTTACCACTTACCACTTACCACTTACAACTTACGCCCCCTGCCCCCTGCCCATCGTACTGCTTCTGATTTGAAAAGCTCCGTTGAGGAAGTACTTTAGGTCTGGAGAAAATTGCTATGAAAAAACTGACGAGCAGCGTTTATTCATTTGAAAAACTCATAGACAACGATTTCCTTTACGTTGACAAAACCGAGTACATCTGGAAACTCGTCGATTCAGCTCCTGCGTCTTATTTCATGGCCCGTCCCCGGCGCTTTGGAAAGTCACTGACTGTGTCCACCTTGAAAGCTGTTTTCCAAGGGGAAAAGAAACTTTTCAAGGGGCTTTTCATTTATGACCAATCTTACCATTGGAAAAAATATCCGGTTCTTCATCTGGACCTGGCCAACTGCGATGCAAAAACCCCGGCGACCTTAAGAAAATATCTGGCGAGCATGCTGGCTGGGGCTGCGGCCGAACACCATGTCGAGGTTGAAATTCAGGAAGATGGACTGGCGGCATCCTTCGAGGCATTGCTCAAGGCGATCGGCAACCGCATGCCGCTTGTGATCCTGCTGGATGAATACGACAAACCCATCCTGAACACGATCCTCGCTCCCGAAGCGCAGGAATGCCTCGATATCCTCAAGGGATTCTATTCCTCCATTAAAAAATGTGAAAGCATCGAGCATTTCGTATTTGTTACCGGAGTCAGCAAGTTTTCTCACGTCTCCATCTTCTCTGACCTGAACAACCTTAACGACATATCCATGAACGAAGAATATGCTACCATGTTCGGCTATACTCAGCAGGAATTCGAGAAGTATTTTCCAGATCATATTGAAAACGTTGCAGAAAAAATGGGAATCTCGAAAGAAGAACTTCTCCCGAAAATCATTGCATGGTATGACGGATACCGTTTTCATGAAAACACCGTATCTGTATACAATCCTGTTTCGCTGGCATTGTTCTTTGTAAATGGTGGCGAATTCAACAACTATTGGTTCGATACTGGGACGCCGTCCTTTTTGATGGAACTGATTAAAAAATACCATTTTGATTTTGAAAATGTTTTGACCCGTCCGGTCAGCAAAATGGCTTTCAAGGCCTTTGAAATCACCAAAATCGATCCGCTTTCCCTGCTTTTGCAGACCGGTTATCTGACCATCAAGGCGATGGAAACAAAATTCAATATGCCTTGGTATTGGCTTGATTTTCCCAATCAGGAAGTCAGCAT
>JAQVUB010000365.1 GCA_028699735.1 Lentisphaeria bacterium
ATAGGCTGAAAAATGCACTGGCGTATCTGCACCCAGTTCCTGTGCAATCCAGTCCAGCAAATCGATAATCAAAGCATCCTCATCATTATACCCCGGAATCACCAGATTGGTCAATTCCAGATGGCTGCCGCTGATATGACGCAGATGCCGGCAACTCTCCAATACCACATCCAACGAAGCTCCACAGAGATCCCGGTAGAATTTTTCTGAAAATCCCTTGATATCGATATTAGCGGCGTCAATCAGGGCATAGAGTTCCTTTCGCGGTTCGGGATTGATCGAGCCATTGCTGACTAGGACAGTACCCAGCCCGGCTGCTCGCGCTTCTTTGGCGATAGCCACTGCATATTCCAGAAAGACGGTCGGCTCATTGTAGGTAAAGGCAACACTTTCGCAGGCATTTCGCAGCGCCAAATCAATAATTTGAGCCGGTTCCATCCAGGGATATTCCCGGCTGCGGTCTGAACCGCAACGCGACAACGAATCATTCTGGCAGAAACGGCAACTGAAATTGCAGCCGAAAGTGCCAACTGAAAATGTGCTGCTGCCGCTTTTCCAGAAAGCCAACGGCTTCTTTTCAATGGGATCAACCTGCAATGCCGCAGGGTGACCATACACCAGACTGAACAGTTCCCCGGCACGGTTCATACGCACACGACATATCCCCGTGTTACCGGGCCTGATCACACAAGCGTGCGGACAGAGCGTGCAACGAACAGCCTGGTCTGCCAGTACCTGATAATATCGCGCTGCAATCAGTTTTTCCATGGCTTCCTTGTGCTGCGATCAGCCAAATTCCTTTCTTACTTATGTACTACTATCAGCCGATTTCTTGTTGTCCGAAGAAGATTTTCCCAAAAACAAACCCGCAAGTCATTGCCTTAAAAGGTCTTTTGAAGATGCAGCCAATGGCAGTCATGGTCAGATCAGACCGATCAGACCGATTAGACCGATTAGTCAAAGAAATCACTGACCAGACTGCGAATTCACCTGCAAGCTCATCCGTCGTAGCAACAACCCTTAAAAATTTTCGTGTCTTTTCGTGTTTTTTCGTTGTTAAAAAATCAGCTTACAGGCGGCAGCCAGCGTTCGAGTATGTCCCGCAGTCTTTTGAGGGTGATCGGTTTGGTGATATAGTCATCCATTCCAGCCTGCTGGCAAACTTCACGGTAGCCCTCGATGGCATGAGCAGTGACGGCAATAATGGGCACCTGGTGATGCAGCACCAAACTTTTCGGATCACGGATGCGCTGCGTGGCCTCGAGGCCATCGAGGCCGGGCATCTGGACATCCATCAGCACCGCCGCATATTTTTTCGCTTCCAGCTTCTCGATCGCTTCCAAACCATTCACCGCAACATCGACTTTCAGGCCCAGCTTATTCAGAAGCAACGCCATGACTTTCTGGTTCGTCGCATTGTCCTCTGCAAGCAACACCTCGATATTGCGATCTGCCCATTGGACAGATTCCTCTGCAACCGGCTCTGGGTGTTTTGCTTCAGCATTTGACAGTCCACGTAACGCCTCCAATAATTCCGGACGACTAAAGGGCTTGTTGAGAATCCGGGTCAAATCCGTACGGCCTGCAAAATCATTCACGGCTTTACTTCCCATCGGCAGCAAAAGGATCAGCTGCAGCTCAGCCAAGCCTGGATCCTGTCGAATTTCCGCAACCAGGCCGGAGAGTGTCCCGTCGATCAGGGCTGCCTGAAAAGGATCTTTCTCGGCATTTGCCTGACGCAGCAGTTTCAAAGCACTGGCAGTGTCCTGGGCTTCAGCAGTGCGCAATGCGTATGCCTGGAGCTGTTGCTGCAGGGCTTTGCGCACACTTTCATGGTCATCAGCAATCAGGATTCTGGCATTCTGCCAACCGGCCTCGAGGGACTCAGATCCAGGGTGGTCTGACACCCGTTTGAGAGGGATGGTGAAGATAAATTCAGAGCCTTTTCCCGGTTCGCTGGTAAAATCCAACGTTCCCCCCATATTTTCGATCAGGCCCCTGGTGATCGGTAACCCAAGACCAGTCCCGCCATACTTGCGCCGATTCGTGGAATCCGCCTGGAAGAATGCATCAAACAGGAATGGCTGCTGATCCTTCGATATACCTATGCCAGTATCATGTATCCTAAAGCGGAGGATGAGCCCATCGGGGCATTCTGATTCAATGTCAATGCTGATGACGACTTCACCCTCATCGGTGAATTTAACGGCATTTCCGGCCAGATTCATGATCACCTGCTGCAAGCGCAACGAATCCCCCATAACCTTTGCTGGCACCTGCGGTGACAGCAAAAGATCCAGCTCAACATTTTTTGCCCCGGCAGTGAAAGCCAGGCTGCCGGTAAGCCCCTTGAGCAGTTCATCCAAGTCAAATTCGCTGTTATGCAATTCCAGCTTGCCGGCTTCGATTCTGGCAAAATCAAGAATATCATTGACCAGTTCCAGCAACAGCTTTCCACTCGAAGAAACAATTCCCACCAGGCGATGCTGCTCGCTATCCAGGGAGGTCTCCGTCAACAGATCCGCCACCCCGATCACACCATTGAGCGGCGTTCGGATTTCATGGCTCATCTTGGTCAGAAAATCGCTTTTTGCCTGGTTGGCCGCGGAGGCCGCCTCTTGACTATGTTGCAATTCTGTCTCCTTCCGGATGCGTCCACGCACATTGACCAGCATCTGGGCAAAGACATTCAGAAGGCGGGCCTCCTCCTCGGAATACGTATGTTTCTTGCGAACCGAATCGAAGCCGACAAAGCCCCAGCATCGATCATCCTCCAGCATCGGGACACATTGCAAACTTTGCACTCCTTGGGCTTGCAGAATTCTGCGGACCGTATCGTTTTTCGGCAGCAGCTCGACATCCGGAATGTCCAGCACTTCCGCCTTGTGGATGGCCTTCACCCACCAGGAAATCCTATCCATCGGAATCTTCTGCAGATTGTTGACCTGGGGTGATATTCCAGGGGCGCACCATTCGTGCGTATTCGAGCAGAACTGGTTGTCCAGATCATATTCAAACACGTACAAACGGTCGACTCCCAAAAAAGAACCCAGCTCCTCGAGCGATTGATCGATGGCTTCGTCAATCTCCTCCAAAGGTAAATTGATGTATTTCGCAGCAACCTGAGTCAGAATTTTCTGAAAACGGATCTGTCTCTCCCTATCCTGTTCCGCTTTTTTTCTTTCTGTAATGTCGGTGCTTTCGCCCCGATAACCAGCCAGGCTGCCTTCCACATTGAAAAGGGGCATGCCCTGTGAAGAGACCCAGACCGGATTCCCTTTCTTGGTTGCCAGCTGCTGTTCCAGTCGGCTCATCGGCTTCTGGCTGTGAAACAAAGCCTCCAATTGAGTTTTACTGGCTTGCCGGAATTCCTCCCGATACAGATCATAAAAATACATTTTTCCAATCATCTCATCCGCTTGGTAGCCAAGCAGCGTTTCCGACACCTCATTGACAAAGGTGAAACAGCCTTTTTCATCGATATCCCAGATCAGTGACCGGCTGTGCGCTGACAACTGCCGAAAACGATATTCGCTCTCGGTCAGCTTCAATGTTCGCTCCTGAACCAGAGCCTCCAGCTCACTTCGCCGCCGTGATATCAGGTTGACAATCATACC
>JAQVUB010000366.1 GCA_028699735.1 Lentisphaeria bacterium
CTTTAGGCTGCCGTATGTAGTCCAGCCTTCAGGCTGCCGTATGTAGTCCAGCCTTTAGGCTGCCGTATGTAGTCCAGCCTTTAGGCTGCCGTATGAAGTCCAGCCTTTAGGCTTGCCCCACCCCAGTTTCAGACGCAGAACGAAGAAATACGTAAAGTTGGTAACAGAAGAATTCTTTTTGGGAGCCAACCTTCACTGGATCCGTCCGATCGGCCAGATCGGTCGGATCAGTCTGAGAAAGCAACCGGGCTGGCCGATTGCTTTTGACGCTAATGCCTCATTAAGGCTAGATTACAGGGCAAGCACAGTTGCCAGTCCAGGTACCAGATCAAGGAAGATGGTAAGGGCAATATCGTCGGCAGGATGCCAGAGGAACTCTGCGCGGTCATTGGCCGAGGTGATTCTAACGGAATCTGCACCAATGATCTCGACAGCCGGAATATCCGCATCCAAGGGTTCCAGGACACCGCTGTGGAGTACAGTCAGGATTTTTGCCTGCCGCTCGGCAACTGCGGTATCGAATTGCTGGAAAGGCGTGACGACGCGGATGGGTTTCACGTTGCCCTCGATCATCCAGTCGGTATTCAAGGCCATAAGCTGCCCGCATTTTTCATCCAGAGGCCGCCAGGTCCAAAATATCTCGCCTGACTCCTCCTCGATGCGGTAATCGTTGCGATGGCATCTGGCCAGCCCCGCCAGAAGTGCGCCAGCCAGATCAGCCAGTTTTTCGTGTCCGGGAAACGCCAGCGTTGTGAGGCACAACACTTCGCCCTGGCCAAGCCTGAACCTGACCGCCAGCGGGACGTTAGTACTGGCATCGACAGCGACCACTTCGGCGCCCGCAAGCTCGATGGCGGCAACCGGACAGGCGCCATCCTCGTCGGCCCCACGCCAAGTATCCCGGGATTGCACGGGAATCTTCTCAAAGCCTGGTACCAAAAAGCGGAATTCTCCGCTGAACTCCGATGCCGCGCCTTTGACCCTGATGCCTGCCAGTTCGGAGAGATCACCCTCGTTCCACAGGGGCATCACTGCCACATTTTCAAGGATATCACGGTCGGCACTGCTGCAGAATTCAGGAATACCAATAAGCAGCGTACCGCCATTCTGGACAAATTGCACCATCTTCCGGTGATCCTCGGGAATCATGGTATTCCAGCCGAATTGGATAGCCAGTTTGTGCTCCTGCCAGTATTCCAACGGCGCATCGACCGGCAGCCGGTTGAAATCGCCGTATGGCGTACCACTGAAGTAAAAACGGCGCAGATCGTGTTTCTGCATGAACGGATGGGTTGACGCACCCGGCATAAGAATGTCCGCAAGCTGAAAGACTTTCTCTGGCTGGCTGTGACGCCAGGATGCCTTGTCACTGCGCCCAAATTTCCCCCAGACGGAATAGTCGGGATTCTGCTCTGTTCCGCAGATAAATCCGCTGAACGGTGACGTATATCTTCCTTCAATCAAGGCGATAGCAGGCCTGGAACGCCCCTGACGCGGATGCGTTTTGGCAAACTGGAAAAAACTGCGGGTCATATCACGCTTGCCTTTGGTGAGCAAATCGTCCCAGCACTGACGCTCTTCCTTGAACAGCTGAAAAAGCGAGTCTTCTTCATAGATAAAAGACGCATCCATCATCCATGGTTGGAACAGGGAAAGCCAGTAGATGCCCAGCTGTTCCTTAAGATAGGGGGTCTTGCCGTGCTGTATGGCGATATGAACACCCCATTCCGGACGGTCGCAGGCTCGCGCGGCTGCACGCCCGATCGAGCAGAGCAGCATGGTATGCGACACCATCGTTTCCGTGCGAATATAATCCATCCCCGCCGCATAGAGATGCTGCGGCCCGCCGCCGGCATCACCCAAGGCAGATTTCATACCAAGCGCATGGACTTCATCCGAAAAGGTTTTGCAGTAGGCGATAAAGCGCTCCGTGGCATCCTTCATATCGGTTGAGAGGTTATCGGGGTCCAATGCATAGATGACGCCTGCCTTTTCATGGGGGCCGGCATTGTGCACAAACTCCTTCGCGCTTTCCAGCAGAGCTCCAGACCGGTAGCAATTCGTCCCCTGCAGATAGATGCGGTATTTTCTGGCGGCTTCGCCCCATCCGCGAATCTGCTCATCGGCCGCATCATAGGGTACGGGAAAATCATAGTGGAAGGAGCGCAGCGCCATGTAGTTTCCCAGGCGGGTGCGCCAGGTATAGTCCAGAAGCCAGTCAAGTTCTCCGGAGGCATCATGATTGATGACGGTCAGGTCATAGCCGACCTTCACCGGGGGATTTTCCTCAGCCAGATCAAAGACCGTACCGACCGTGGCAACGACAGATTCCGTGGCGTTGCGGACGACAACGGGAATCTCTTTTCCGGCATTGCGGCAGACCAGCGGAAAGTCATTCCAGCCCTTTTTCAAGGTCAGCTCCACAGGGGCAGCCCCATCGATGATAATTTGCACCGTATCCTCTCTGCGTGCAAAAATGCGACCAACGAAGGGTTCATTTTTGAGCAGGTAGGCCGGTACCGTCAGCTGAAGATGCTGCCGGGGCTGCCGATGCAGAACGATCCGGTTGATCATCAAGGGCAGGCGCCCGTGGGTGTTTCGGATCCGGATTTTGCAGGGAGTCGACGGCAGATCAAACTCCCCCCAGACATCTTCCAGCAGCTGACACCAGCAATCATGAGCGCGATAAAAATGGCCCATTCGGGTGAGGATGCGTCCCGCTTCGTCGGTGACTTCCAGAGTCAGCTCTCCCATGACCGGAATCTCGTGACTGCCATCCACATCACGCATGCCGAAAGACTTGTCCTTTTTGTCAAAGTCCTCCTTGAGACCGCGCAGCTGCGCCTGCAGATGAAGCAGCACCTGGCAGCCTGTCCCCGCCTCGGGCGGCGGCAGTTCCGGAACAAACTCCAGAGTCTGCTGCGCATTCAGCTGCGCGCTGTCCATGCGGTAATAATTCACCACCGGCAACGTTGTGATCTGGCAGCCGTCCAGAACGAAGTCACCGGGTTTGGCTTCCGGGCGAAACCAGTAATACCCATCCCGGGTGACAATCACCGTGTTGTTCGAGTATTTCGACCCCACATCGAAGACAATGCGACCCTTCGTGATAATCTCCTCCGCGAAAAACTGGAATGTTCCCGAGGCGGTGACCAGCTTGAACCGCGTATCATCAGTCACCTCAGCCTCGAGAACGATGCCGGAAAATCCGCGCCTGGTGGAATCTTTCCATGCCAGTGTGGGAAGACGTTCCAGCCTTGGGGACATGGTCGGCCCAAACCAGACGATGGGATATTGGGCTTTCCAAATGCTTGTTATGCTGCCGCCTGTTATTTCCAGATGCCCATCCCAGCAGTATTCCGGATGATAAATCCGGCGGGAATAAAGAAAAATGTAACCCCAGTCAATACGGAATTTTAAATGCATAGTGTGTCTTCCTGCTTGCAAAATAATCATGCCTGGTCGGAAAACTTACAATATAATGCCCCGGACGAAGGCGGGAACTTGCCCATGCAGAACCATCCGAAAGCTTCCAGCCAGGGATGTAATGGGGCAGTCTTCTTTAGTGCGAGGGTGCGCGGTGCCGGGGAAGATGCATAGGACATATGGAACATAT
>JAQVUB010000018.1 GCA_028699735.1 Lentisphaeria bacterium
GGGGGCAGGGGGCACTAAAGGCGTTGCGGAGGAAGGCCAGATCCGTGTCCTGCCGTGTTTTAAAGACTATAAATCAAAGCGGAGAAAAAACAATATGGATATGTCAACTTTTCTGCTTAGAATTGGGGTGGCGGTATTGCTCGGCGGGGTCATCGGATATGAACGCGATGTGCATGGACGTGCTGCCGGCCTGCGAACCCATATGCTGGTCAGTGTGGGTTCCGCTTTGTTTACGCTGATCTCCATCAATCTGGCGACAGAGCTGGGGAAAGTCGGTGATCCCGGGCGGATTGCCGCGCAAATTGTTTCCGGTATTGGTTTTCTAGGTGCCGGGACGATTTTGAAGTCTGGATTTAATGTGCGGGGGCTAACAACCGCAGCCTGCATGTGGCTGGTGGCGGCGGTCGGGATGGCCTGTGCCGTTGGCTGGCTCTGGCAGGCTTCCATTGTTACGATCGTTATGCTGCTGGTGCTGTTGACTGCGAAAAAGATTGAGAACAAGTTGCATCGAGTTTATACACTAAAAGTCAGTATTGTTTCCGGCAGTGGAGATATTTCTGTGCGAATGCTGGAATTCCTTCAAGGGAGAAAAGATATTATCATAACCTCAACCGATGGTGCGATCGATGTCAATGCCGGACTTTATACGACGACCTTTTGGGTGGATACGATGACCGACCGGGATCAGCTGGAAATTACTCGGGAAATCTATAAAGGGGTTGTGGACTTTGAAAAAAATCTCAAGAATCTGAAAATCGAATGTATCAGTTGAGTTTTCAAATTGGAGTCTTTTGAGAAGGACATGACGATTTTTGTACAGAAAGCGATCGTTCTGCTTTGCCTTTTGAATCTGCTGTTGCCGCTGTTGAGTTCCTGCAGGAGTTCTCAGCTGAGCCGGGAGTCACGTCCGCGTCCCGGGCAGTTGCACTGGGGTGACGAGATGGTTTTGCAGTCAGCGGTGCGGCGATTGCTGGACAGTTCGCGTCTTGCCAGTCGGGAGCCTGGGATCGCGGAGCGTTATGCGGATCTGCTGCGCTTCTGGTATCAGGCCTCTTCCGGCAACGGTCAGGATGTCGATGGCGGCGTGCGCATGCTCAATTATCTGCGTCAGATCCATTTCCAGAATGGGGGCAGCAGGGCACTTTGGAAAGAAGCGGTTCGCGCAGCCAAAGAGGCCGGGCGTAGTGAGGATGGTTTGCCGGCACTCCCGATACCGTCTAAGTTCAAATAATTGAAAGTCCGGGGGCATGGCGTTTCCGGGAGGAGGAAATCGATATGGATATCAGCCAGCTGGTACGCAGTTCGGAGAGCCGGGTCGTTGCCATCGAGGTCAATGAACAGGGGCAATGCGAGCTGTTTCGGCGAACGGAGGCGGAATCGGTTGAAAGTGAAATCCGTCCCTTTCATCCCTGGCTGTTGACCAGCGGTGTAGCGCTGGCCAAGCGACTGAACCAGGTTTCGGATATTGTTGAGTTAGCCGGTTCAGGTGCCATGCGGGTACGCGTTTCCTTTCAGAATTTCCCCAGTTACGAAAATGCCATCAAGGATTTGAAAGGTCTCACCGGTCAGAATCCCAGTTCGCCGCTGGCACCCTACCGGATTTTCAGTGATCTTACTCAACAGATGCTGACCATGCTGCCGTTGCGCCTCTTCCGGGATATGGGCTTTTCGGAATTGCGGCGCTTGCAACTGGATATCGAGACCCGCAGCGGGACGCCGGGGGTTTTCCCGGATGCGAACAAAGAAAGTGACGAGGTCATCCTGATTTCCCTGCGCGACAGCAGCGGATGGGAAGTCTGTTTGTCTGCCAAGGGGCAGGGGGAAGCAGAGCTGTTGCGGCAGATGATTGCTCTGGTGCAGGAACGCGATCCTGATGTCATCGAGGGACATAATATCTTCAATTTTGATCTTCCTTATCTGGAAAAACGTTGCAAACGGCATCATATCAAACTGACGCTGGGCAGAGGAAACCGGGTGGTTTCCAGCCGGAATTCCCGTTTTAGTGCAGGTGAACGCATTATTCCCTATCAGCGCTATTCGATTTACGGGCGGCATGTCATTGATACCTATCAACTGGTCATGTTGCATGATGTCAGTCAGCGGGACATGGACAGCTACAGCTTGAAAGCGGCTGCGCGGTATTTCGGCATCAATTCGGACAAGCGTACCTATGTCGATGGCGCGGATATCACCCGGGTCTTCGATGAAGACCCCGAGCGCCTGACAGCCTATTGCCTGGATGATGTCCGGGAAACCGACGGAATCAGCCGCCTGCTTTCACCCAGCCACTTCTATCAGGCGCAAGTGCTTCCGCTGACTTATCAGAATTGCGTCAGCAGAGGAAATGCCACCCGGATCGATGCCTTGCTCTGCGCGGAATATCTGCAGCAGTCGTACAGCCTGCCTACCCCGCAAATGGCACAGGATTTTCAAGGTGGTCTCACCGATTCCGTGGAGCCGGGGGTATTTCGGAATGTCTGGCATATTGACGTACGCAGCCTGTATCCATCGGTGATTCTGGCAAGAAAGCTGCATCCGGTTCATGATGAACTGGCCGTTTTTTCGCGCCTTCTGGAGAATTTGCGTGCGTTTCGTTTGCAGGCCAAAGATGCCATGCGCGTAGCAGAACCGGAGCAGCGGGAACATTTTCAGGCTCTGCAGAGCAGCTTCAAAATTCTCATTAATTCGTTTTATGGATATCTTGGCTTTTCCCAGGGTACATTTAACGATTACAACATGGCTCGCACAGTGACTGCGGAAGGACGGGCTATCCTTACCAGTATGAATGAATTTCTGCAGAAAAACGGTGCAAAAGTCATTGAAATGGATACCGACGGAATTTATTTTTGTCCTCCGCCTGAAGTTCATGACATGGCTGCGATGCAGGCCAGGGTGCAGGCTATTTTGCCGGAAGGGATCGAGGTGGAGCTGGATGCTTCCTATCAGGCGATGTATGCGTACAAGAGCAAAAATTACGCGTTACTGGAAGAGAATGGGAAGGTCAGTATCACCGGGGCAGCATTAAAATCCAGGGGTCTGGAACTGTTTCAGCGCAAATACATCCGGGAACATATCACGCTGCTGCTGACCGGCCGCTCAGCCGAATTGCCGGCACTCTTCGATCGCTTCGAAACGGCTCTTCGCGAACATCGCCTGCCCCTGAAGGAACTGGCCAAACGCGAAGTTCTCTCGACAGCTCCGGAGACTTATGCCCAGAAGCTGGCCGAAGGGAAGACCCGGCGCAGTGCCGCCTATGAGCTGGCACTGAAAAGCGGACGCAGCCTGCGCCAGGGGGACAGCGTCGAATTCTACGTTACCGGCACAAAGAAAAATGTCGCGATTACCGACAACAGCAAACTGCTTGAAGACGGGCGGGAAGACAAGCGCGATGAAAACGTTGAATTCTATCTCGAACGGCTTCGACAGTTACGCGATAAACTGATTTGATGAATACGAAAGGCATTTTTTAACAACGAAAATCACGAAACGACACGGAAAAAATTCATGGAAGCAGTGTTGGTTGCTTTCATGCGTTGATTTTCCATGATTTTTTTTCGTGTTGTTTTGTGGATTTCGTTGTTAAAAAAAAGGGAGGATAAGCGATGCGTAGTTTTCGGATATCCGGCATGCATTGTGCGAGCTGTGCAGCTTCTGTCGAGAAAGCGGTGAAACAGCTTGCTGGTGCCAGCGAAGTCTATGTCAATCTGGCCACCAACCGCCTGACTCTGCAGATGGATGAGAGTCAACTAAGCCAGACGGCAGTGATTACGGAGATTGCCAGGTGCGGTTTCAAGGCAGAGGAAGAGTTCGAAGAAAATCAGTCCTCTTTCCAGAGCCAGAAAGAGGAGGAAGAAGGCATTGCTGCCCAGCGCGAATTTTATGATCTGCTGGTTGCCCTGGCCTGTTTTCTGTTTCTGTCCTATCTGGCCATGCAGGAGATGCTGAAGCTACCGCGGGTACCCATCAGTGAAGAAATGAATGCCTTTTTGCAGATTGTTCTGCTGGTTCCGATTCTACTGGCCGGGAAAAATCTCTATCGTTCCGGGTTGTCGGCGATGTTACGCTTTTCTCCCAATATGGATTCTCTGATTTCGATTGGTACGGTCGCTGCTATTCTTTATAGTGTGCTGGCTTTGTTTACACTGCCGGCAGGGAAAGAGAGTCCCCATCTCTATTTTGATACTGCTGGCATGATTATTGCTGTGATTCTGCTGGGGCGCCATCTCGAAAGGCGTGCACGTCGAAAAGCCTCCGGGGCGGTACGGGATTTGCTTGCCCTGCAGCCGGCGGCGGCGCGGCTAGTGCGTGACGGTTTGGAAATCACGGTTCCGGTTGGAGAATTGCAGGTTGGCGATCTGGTTTCCGTTCGTCCTGGTGAAAAGATTCCGATTGACGGTGAAGTGTTTGAGGGTGCGTCATCCGTCGATGAATCGATGCTGAGCGGCGAGAGTATGCCGGTGGACAAACAGCCCGGGGATCCGGTTACCGGCGCCTCTGTCAATCGCCATGGTGTTCTGCTGATGAAAGTGACCAGAATTGGCAAGGACACCCTGCTCTCCCGCATTGTCCATCTGGTGGAACTGGCACAGGGTGCCCGCCCCCCGATTGCCCGCCTGGCCGATGTCATCTCCGGTTTTTTTGTCTGGATGGTGTTGGCCTTTGCATCCATTACTTTTCTCTGCTGGTTTTTTTTCGGAGCCGGAGAAGTCCGGGAGGCGCTCAACTTTGCTCTGGCGGTGCTGGTCATCGCCTGCCCCTGCGCCCTGGGACTGGCTACACCTATTGCACTGGTGGTCGGTCTGGGACGAGGTGCCAGCCTGGGAATCCTGATCAAAAGCGGAACGGCTCTGGAATCCGCCGGCAAAATAGAGACCGTTATTTTTGATAAAACCGGAACTCTTACCGAGGGGAAACCGCAATTGGAGGATATTATTCCTGCCCCGGATTGTCCTCGTTCTTCCGAAGAGCTTCTTCTTCTCGCTGCGGCGGCCGAAAAGAATTCGGAACATCCTCTGGCGCTGGCCATTGTTCAGGCCGCCACCGCTCAGAAGCTGTCTCTTCCCAAAGTCACAGAATTCCAGGCACATCCCGGTTTTGGGGTTTCCTGTCGTCTGGATGGAAAGAAGCTGTTGTTGGGCAATGCCCGCTTGCTGGAGGAAGCCGGCGTACGGCTGCCCGACGCTGTGCTTCCCGATTTGCCGGCAAGCACCCTGATACTGTTGGCTGAAGAAGACCGCTTTCTTGGCGTGCTGGCCGTTGCTGATCGCATCCGCATGGATGCCTTCAAGGTTATCCAGCAACTCCGGAAGATGGGTTTGCGAACGATGATGCTGACCGGTGACCGCCCTGCTGTTGCTGAGCAAATTGCTCTCGAACTCGGTCTTGATGAGGTTTCTGCGGGGCTGCTGCCCGGCGACAAGGCTGCTGAGATACAGCGTTTGCAGAGCGTTGATGGCAATGGGATTCTGGCGATGGTTGGCGATGGCATCAATGACGCGCCGGCTCTGGCTCAGGCGGATCTCGGCATCGCCATCGGCACCGGTACCGATATTGCCATGGAATCTGCGGATATTATCCTGATGAACAGCCGATTGACGGATGTCGCAAAAGCAATCGAATTGAGCCGAAGGACACTGCAAATCATCCGGCAAAACCTGTTTTGGGCTCTGGGTTACAATCTGATCGGCCTGCCTTTGGCCGCCGGTGTATTTAAAGCATTTTTTGGGGGGCCTGTACTGAGTCCAGTTTTTGGAGCTGCCGCAATGGCTGGAAGCTCTCTGGCGGTTGTCCTGAATGCATTACGTCTTCGCCATTTTCAAGGCGGAGGGAAAACGAAAATAGGATCGAAAGAAAACGATGCGGAAACTTGAAAAAGAAGAACGATCACAACGCAATAAAACATTGACCTTGAATGCAGAGGAGATGGAGTGTCTGGCCAGAGATCTCAAATCCGCAGAGCCAGGCATGCTTTCAAATCAGATCATAAATCAAATCTTCCATGCAGATTTGACGCATATTGCCAGATTTTTTCCGGCGCAATGCGTGGATTTGCTGATTCTCGATCCCCCATACAACCTTGACAAGGATTTCCATGGCCTGAAATTTTCCAAGGGGAAGGATGATCATTATCTGGCTTATCTGGAAAGCTGGTTCCCGTTGCTGTTGCCATTGCTGAAACCGGCTGGCAGCGTCTATTTTTGCGGGGACTGGCGCAATTGTGCTTCCATTTATACGCTGCTTAACAAATATCTGAAAATCCGCAACCGGATCACCTGGCAGCGTGAAAAAGGACGCGGAGCCAGTGCCAATTGGAAAAACAGCACGGAGGATATCTGGTTTGCCACGCCTTCCGATGACTATTATTTTGACCTGGAAAGCGTCAAAGTCCGACGCAGAGTGATCGCTCCTTACCGCTTGGATGGGCAGCCCAAAGACTGGGTGGAAACCGATAAAGGCAATTTCCGTATGACCTGCCCCGGAAATTTCTGGGATGATCTTACGGTGCCATACTGGTCCATGCCGGAAAATACCGACCATCCCACTCAGAAGCCGGAAAAACTTCTGGCGAAACTGATTCTGGCCAGCTCGAAACCCGGCGATATGGTACTTGACCCATTTCTGGGCAGCGGAACCACTGCCGTCGTCGCCAAAAAACTCGGACGCAATTATTGCGGCATCGAAATCAACCGGGAATATTGCTGCTGGGCACTGGCAAGACTGCGACAGGCAGAAACCGATAAACGTATACAGGGATACCAGGATGGCATCTTCTGGGAACGAAACAGCGCCCAAAATTGACTTTTAAACAACGAAAAAACACAAAAAGACACGAAATTTTTTTTATATGGTTGTTGCTCTGTTTTAAAGACGTGCATGCCAAATTTTAGCCATGCTTAGTTTCCGCATGCAATCACATCCGTCGAAGCGACAAACCCTTAAAACATTTCGTATCTTTTCGCGTTTTTTCGTGGTTAAAAAGCGCTGATCGGGTTTTTGAGGATGCCGATGCCTTCGATTTCGACTTCGAAAGTGTCCCCGGGTTTCAGCCAGAGCTGCGGTTTTCTGGCAAAACCGCAGCCGGAAGGGGTTCCGGTGAGAATCACAGTTCCGGGTGTCAGGGTCATGCCTCTTGACAGATAATGGATCAGAAACGGGATTTTGAAGATCAGCTCCGAAGTGCGTGCGGTTTGTACGACGCTTCCGTTGAGGCGTCCTTCGATTTTGAGGTCATCGGGATTCAGTTCCGTTTCCAGGCATGGCCCCAGAGGGCAGAAGGTATCCAGGGATTTGCCGCGCGCCCACTGTCCGTCCTGATACTGCCAGTCTCTGGCGGTGATATCATTGGCGCAAGTATAGCCGAGGACATGCTGAAACGCATCGGCTTCCGGGATATTTTTCCCTCCACGTCCGATGATCACGGCCAGTTCCGCCTCATAATCAATCTGGTTTGTCAATTCCGGCGGGGGCAATTGCACCGCTGCATTGGGTGCCAGGACGCTGCTGACGGCCTTGATAAAGAGAATCGGGGCAACGGGTACCTGCGACTTGAATTCCTCTGCATGAGCCTGGTAATTTTTTCCGATGCACAACAGAGAGGAGGGCGGTACCGGACTTTGCAGAGTCAGTTCCGACAGAGAATACTGCTTTTCCCCCAGCTTCCACTGGCCGAACAGATCCCCCTCGATGCTGCGTACTTGCGTGCCTTCCAGAAGGCCATATTGCGAATGACCGGCTTGCAGAAAACGGACGATTTTCATAGTCGATGATCTTTCTGAGAGTTAAATGTAATGTGTCAGATATAATAGGGTGACAGCGGTATTTTTTTTACAACGAAAAGCACGAAACGCCACATAAAAAATTCATGGGAGTAACGACGCATGCTAGCAGTTAACGCCGCTCCCAGGTAATTTTTTCGGGGCGTTTCGTGCTTTTCGTTGTTCAACAAGAACTCCTCCGTTACCAGCTTCTGACGTATAACTTTTACAGCAGATTTTCCATGATATAGGTTCTTCGTTCCGGGACATTTTCGCCCATGAAGAATTTCAGCATATCATCGACCTGGCGGACATTGTCAATACTGACTTGCTGCAAGCGGATGTCCTCACCGATGAACTGCCCAAATTCATTTGGGGAAATTTCGCCGAGTCCTTTGAAACGGGTCACTTCGCAATCGCGTCCGAGTGCTTTCATGGCGGCATCGCGTTCCGTCTCCGTATAACAATAGCGCGTTTCTTTTTTGTTGCGCACCCGGAAAAGCGGAGTTTCCAGAATGAAGAGGCGTTCGGATTCGACCAGTGGCTGGAAGAAGGTCAGAAAATAGGTAATCAGCAGATTCCGGATGTGAAAACCATCCACATCGGCATCCGTCGCGATGATAATTTTTGCATAACGCAGATCATCCAGGGAATTTTCGATACCGATGGCCTGCATGATCCCGTAGAGTTCCTCATTCTGGTAAACCGTTTCTTTGCGCAAACCATAGCAGTTTCGCGGTTTGCCACGCAAACTGAATACGGCCTGGGTCTGCGGATCACGCGAAGTCACTACCGAGCCGGAGGCAGAATTGCCTTCGGTCAGAAAAATCATCGTTTCCTGGCATTTGCGCTTTTCCTCTTCCTTGCGCTTATTGGCTGCCTCGTTGAAATGGTATTTGCAATCGCGCAGTTTGTCCACTTTCAGCTGGGATTTCTGCGCCAGTTCCTTGGCTCCCTTGCGCACGGCCTGAATCTGCTTGCGGATCGACTCATTTTTTTCAATCTTTTCAAAAATCCGGTTTTTAATTTCGGGGTTTTTGTAGAGGAATGCGACGATCGCCTGTTTGACTTCATTAATGACATCGGCTTTGATATCAGTATTTCCGAGTTTGGTTTTTGTCTGCGATTCAAAAACCGGATCTTGGACTTTCAGTGCGATGACCCCGGTGATTCCGCAACGGATATCTTCGAAATCTAGCGGTTTTGGCGCCAGTTCATTGATGGCTTTGCCGATGGCTTCCTTGAAAGCTGCCAGATGGGTGCCGCCATCACTGGTATACTGCGTGTTGACAAAGGAATAGTAATTTTCATTGAAGCTGCCGGTATGGCAGAAGGCGAATTCCATCGTCTCGGATTTGTAATGAATCATGTCATACAACGCATCCGATTCCAGCTTCGAGTCCAACAAATCCAACAGCCCGCGCCGGGAATAAAAACGTTCCCCGTTGCAACTCAGACTCAAACCGCTGTTCAGCCAGGAATAATGCTGCATCCGGCGACGAATATATTTTGCATCAAAATGATATTCCGGGAATATCTCATGCGAAGGACGAAACTGAATCTCTGTGCCATTGGGCTGATCGCTGTCCAGGCTTTCTTCGGCAACAAAAAAGCCCTCTGCAAAACGGGACGTGACTGACTTGCCGCCGCGCCAGGAAGTGACCCGGAAATCCTCCGACAGGAAATTGACCGCCTTCAGGCCTACGCCATTGAGGCCGATCGAGCTGGAAAAGGGGCGTTTTATCCCGTCTTTTCCAGTGATAAATTTTCCGCCGGTATTAATTTTTGAAACACAGTCCGTCACTTTGTCGAGCGGGATACCGCGCCCGAAGTCCCGTACTGTGACATTGCCATCTTCCTCGACAGTGACTTCGATTTTGCGTCCGTTTCCCATGACGAATTCATCGACGCTGTTGTCGATGACCTCTTTAAGCAGCACATAAATACCGTCATCATGGTGATCGCCATTACCAAGCCGGCCAATGTACATTCCGGGGCGGGAACGCACATGTTCACGGGGACTCAAGGTTTTGATCGCTTCGGAACCGTATTCATCCTCTTTGATCGGATCAAAATTTAAATCATGATCATTTTCCTGAGACACTGCATTACCTCTTGTTTCGAGCCCGCATGACACGCAACATCATGACCTACAACCGGTCTTCTGCCGGAAATCAATAAAGAAATTTACCCCGTCAGGCTGAACAAGTGGATCAGTTAAAGAGGGCAAACGGCAAAAAACCGTTTATTCAAAATTCTTTTTCCGTTTGCGAAAAGGCGATTGGCGGTGGATTGCCGGGTCTTCCTCGAAATCATCCTCTTCCTCAAAATCCTCTTCCTCGTCTTCTTCCTCCTCGTCGTCGAGGTCATCGTCGAAGTTTTCCTCTTCGACTTCATCGAGTTCGAGGTCCTCTTCATCATCGAACTCATCGAAGAGATTGGAAGACAGGACGAGCTGGCCACATTCCGGGCAGAGTCCATCCTCTTTTTCAACTTCACTGAGAAGAACTTTGCATTCGCAATGCGGGCATTTGATCGTTTCTCTGGCCATCGTGATATTCCTCCTTAGACCCACTGAAGGTTGTCTGAAAAAAAAATTCAAATCCAGGCCGTGAAAACATGCCTGGAACGGCAAAAACACAGAAAGATACATGATCAAAAGCAGATTGCAATAGGAGCGGATTTTTTTTGTTGGCAAAACCGTTTAAAAAAGTAATCCGTCAGTCAACCTGGGGTAACAGGGAAATTCTTCTTGAACAACGAAAAGCACCAAACGACACGAAAAAATTTCATGGGAAACGGCTTTGACTGCGAGAATGCGATGTGTATCCCATGAAATTTTTTCGTGTCGTTTGGTGCTTTTCGTTGTTCAAAAAGAAACCCTCCGTTACCAGCTTTACTGAAGCATTACCGATGCCCAGCAATTATTTTCGCTGTGCCTTCGTTTTCTGTTTGTTGTGAAGAGAATGCGGGGTTAAATTATCAGAAAAGCAGAGTTTTGGTGCCTGCAGGAATTCCCCTGGCTCGCACTTTTTTTATACTGAGGTTGAAATGCTCCACGTCAACAGCATGGGATATCTTGAGCCGGGCACTGTACTGACTGGCAATTACAAATACCAGGTCGTCAGTGAAGTCGGCCGTGGGGCTATGGCTGTCGTATACTTGGCAAAGCAAATTGATCTGGAACGCCCGGTGGCCATAAAAGTGCTCTCTTCTGAGCTGGCATCCAATACCAGTTTTGTCCTTCGCTTCTTCAATGAAGTACGCACTGCAGCCTCGTTGTCGCATCCGAATATTATTCAGGCCTATGACGCCGGTATTGCCAACGGCGATATCTATTATTTCGCTATGGAATATGTGAATGGAGAAACCCTGCTGCGACGCCTGTTGCGAGAGGGACATCTGGAAATTGTCCCGACACTGAAATATGCCATGGAGATTGCCAGTGCTCTGAATTACGGCTGGCAGCGTCAGCGTCTGACACATGGTGATATCAAGCCTGAAAATATTATGATCAATGACCTCGATCAAGCCAAGCTGGCAGATTTTGGCCTGGCCAAAGTCACCGGTCATGAATATGAAGGGCAGGAGCTGATGCTGACTCCACATTATGCTTCTCCAGAATTGATCAAAGGCCTGCGCCCGAAAGAGGATTGCCGCGCCGATATTTATGCCTTTGGTGCCAGCCTTTATCATCTGCTTTCCGGGCGCCCGCCTTTTCCGGGCAATGACGGGCATGAGGTGATGAAACGGCATCTGCAGGAGCCGGTCGAGCCCCTGTTTTTGCGCTGTCCGGGAGTTCGTCCGGATCTTTCCGATTTCATCGCCAGCATGCTGGAAAAGGATCCGGGGAGTCGTCCAGCGGACTGGACGGCGGTACTCAAAGGCCTTGAGGATTGCAGCATTTCTTATGGAAGGAGAGGGAAACCGGAGGCTGGCAAGGTGCGTTTTCCCCGTCAATCCGGAAACGTCCGTATTGCTCCGGTTCAGGGGACGGACTCTTCGGTATCAATGGGCGCGATGAGAGTTCGAGCACAGCAGCAGCAAAAAGGAGGTCTATGGTGGTCAGTTGCTCTGGTGCTTTCTTCTGCCCTGTTACTGTGTTTCGGTTACCTTTACTGGCGGCGTCATCTGCACAAATGTCTTGATGCTAAAATGCAACAGGCGGTTCAGGAAAATCAGGCAGTGGACTCCAGCAGTGCGGGAATTTCACCTGCAGCATTGACACAAACAGAACCGCTGGCAGTGGCGGAATCAAGCGGGGCAATCTCAGCACCGCAAGCAAGCACGCCTGCCGACCCGACTCCTGTCCTGACCGTGCCTGAGGAGAAGGCAGTTCCTGTGGCCACTGGGGAAAACGTAGATTCTTCTCCCGAGAAACTTGCTGCTGAAGCAGTGCCCCTCACGAACGAAGCGACTGTCTTGACCGGCGCTGCAACCGATGATCCGGTTTCTTCTGCGGTTTTGCCGGAGTCCCCTGTGGCTTCTGCCGCGACGTTGCCGGTCTATCCGGATTATTCCCTGTCAGCGGTTCTGACGACATCGCAAAAGTTGGCTGCCAGTGAAATTCAGGCATGGTTTTTACTGGCTTCTTTTCAGCATGTGCCTGGCCAGTCCGGTTCTGCTGAGAAAATGATGCGTTCGCTCGAGCTTTGGTTGCAGACAAATCCAACTCCAAACTCTTTTTCCGAGCGGATTGAATTTGTCCGGCGAGAGGTGGTACCGCTCTTGGATGAAGGTCCTTCCCGACTGCTGTTGAACAAAGAAGTTCTTTTGGGGCAGACTTTTTCCGGCAGGAATAATTTGAAGCTGACAGTGCTTGATGTACTTCCGGAAGGTCTTAAGATCGACCTGATTCTGGAAAAAGGTACCATGCGTCGTGAAATGACTTGGCGTGAAGTGATGGAGGCTCAGCTGCTGCTGGAATTGTATCGCGTCGCTTTTTTTGAAAACAAAATCAACGGTAAACCGGAATTATACCTGGCACAACTCCTGTTCAGCCGTAACAGCAAAGCCTTTCAGGCAGCCATACAAAAATATTCGGCTGCGGGCGGAGCGAATAGTTCTCTCTGGGAGGAATTGGGCAAAAAAGTCAATCTTTCTGAACGCGATTATGAAGCATTGAAAGAGTTTGCAGACCTGGTACGGATTAGTCAGCAGGGAGGCTCTCGATTTGAAGCTGGAAGAATTGCCAGGCGCCTGTTGTTGAGTGGCAACAGCCCTTTCGACGGTGCTTATAAAGAACTGCTGGAAGCGCTTCTTTCACTTTGTGAAGAATTTCAGCCGGATATTCAGGGTGGAAGGCTGGTGCGGGAAGCCCAGGAACTGCTTGCAGACAAACCAGACGAGGCTCTTGCCCGGCTGCTGACCGCTCAATTCCTTTGCGGACAGATTAAATATCCCGAAAAAGTGCAGATTGCCAGCCTGCAGGAGAAAGCAATTGACAGGCTTGCTTCGCTTCCAGCTTACCAGAAAAATTTTCTCAAGGCATTGCAATGGCCTTTTCTTGCCGAATTTCCCCCTGCAGTATGGCCATTTCACGGACTTGCCTGGGCTGGCCAACTGCGTTTGCAGGCAGAATACCCGGAAGACCTGCAGAAAACCGCGCTGCTTCTGGCTCATCTCGAGGCTGGGAACTGGTATGAAGTCACGGGCAAGGAAAATCAGCTTGATCCTGAATCCCTGTCGATGGAAGCCCCCGAGGAGGTTTTGCCGGCTGTGCTGTATGGGCGCAGCCTGCTGCAATGGCGCAACGGTGATGGACAAAATGCCTGGCAAGGGGATCTGCTGCGTCTCCATCAGCTGTCTTTCAGCGATCAGCTGGCTCCGGATGCCAAAGCACTGCTTTTCGAATATGCGGCGCTGTCCCGCCTCCGTTTGAACAGAAATGAAAAAGGAATGTTGCTATCCTTGCCCGATGAATTCTGGCTCGGTGGAAATCCTGATCATTTGCGTCGCCGAGTACGGATTGTTCTGACTGCGTTGCTGGAAAACCAGTACTATCAACGTGCCTTTGAAATGAACCGTTTCTTTCTTTCTCAACTCAAAGATAAAAAAGAGCAGGGCGACTTACTGCATGAATTGAATTGGCTGCAAAAGGAGGCACAAGCAGCACTCCGGGAAAATCCCAGGTCAACGAAAAGCTCCCTGGATGCCGCAAAATTTCCCGTTTTCCTGATGGCTGACGAAGCCGGAAGTGAGTATGCATTTCGTCTGCAACTGGCTGCTCTGGGTAACCAGCCTCTTCCCGGCGCAGCGGATCGGCATTTTCTGGATTTTTTTACAGCCCATGCAAAGGGTTGGAAGCGGATCGGAGGAGATGTCATTTATGACTGGCTCCTGCGCCGTGTTGCCTGGCAAATTTCTGCAGGGGACACCAACCGGGCTTTTCAACTTTGCGACCAAATCCTGGCACTTCAGGCACCTTGCCTGTTCGCTTTCTATCCCCGTATCCAGTTTCTTCGCGCTGCCTTGCTTTGCCGCAATGGACAAACGGCCATCCTGACCGATATATTCCTCCTGCTTCGTAATTGCACAGCAGCCAGCGAACTTGAAAAGCGTCTGTTGAGGGTTGCAGACAATAAGGTGCAGATCAGCCGTCCAAGTAATGATGAACCGCCTTATTACTGGCGAAATCTGCTCTGGTTCTGTTTCCAAACCGGCATCTCACAGACAACTGGCAGCCCCAACACAGCAAGCTGGGAATACCGCAATGGCTTTGCCGCCGAAACGGTACTGCACC
>JAQVUB010000367.1 GCA_028699735.1 Lentisphaeria bacterium
GGAACACGGACGGGACACGGACGGGACACGGACGCTACACGGACGGGACACGGACGGGACACGGACGCTACACGGACGGGACACGGACGGGACACGGACGCTACACGGACGGGACACGGACGGAACACGGACGGGACACGGACGGGACACGGACGGGACACGGACGGAACACGGACGGGACACGGACGGAACACGGACGGAACACGGACGGGACACGGACGGAACACGGACGGAACACGGACGGGTCCCGTCCGTGTTAAGTCCGTGTTACTCCTCGATGACCCCTTTTCCCATGTGTTTAGTGTACAATTCCTGGTATCGGCCATTGGGTATGGCCATCAATTCAGCATGGGTGCCGCGTTCCTGGATGACCCCTTTATCGAGAAGAATGATCTGACTGGCGTTTTTAATTGTACTGAGACGGTGTGCGACGACAAAACTCGTCCGACCTGCAAGCACCTTTTCCATCGCTTTCTGGATAGCTTGTTCTGAATCACTGTCCAAAGAACTGGTCGCTTCGTCCATGATCAGAATCGCCGGATTGGCACAAATGGCTCTGGCGATATTGATGCGTTGCTTCTGACCAACGGACAATTCAACTCCAAAATCTCCGACTGCAGTATCATAACCCTGAGGCAAAGTCAGGATAAAATCATGGATTTCTGCCGTTCGGGCCGCTTCTTCGACATCCACATCGCTGGCCGTAGGACGGCTGTAGCGAATGTTTTCGCGGATGCTGGTAGAAAAAAGATGCGATTCCTGAAGGACAATACCGAACTGACGCCGCAATTGCCGCAAATCCAACCGGGCGACCTCCACCCCATCCAGCAAAAGCTTTCCTCCAGTAATGTCATAATAGCGAATGATCAAATTCAAAATCGTGCTTTTGCCGCAACCAGTCGGCCCGATCAAAGCAATCGTATCGCCGGGTTTTACATGCAGTGTAAAACCCTTGATGATCTCCTTGCCCGCTTCGTAGTGAAAATGCACTTCCTCAAAATCCACCTGCCCGGTAAGATGCGGAAGCGATACCGCATCCTCCGCATTCTGAATTTCCGGAGGCTCATCAAAAATTTCGAAGAGTCGTTCGGTAGCGATGGAGACCTGCTGCAGCTGGCTGGCCAGCTGGGAAAAGCGCACAGCGGGCCAGAGCAGCTGGGTTCCGTAGGCGCAAAACGCAACCACTTCACCGTAACTTAATTCACCTTGCAACACCAAAGCACAGCCAATGAAATAGAGTAGAGCATTGCCCAGCGCTTGGATCAATCCGACATTCATCGAGAAGTTGTTGCCGGCAATCCCCTGCATCTTCCCGTAAAACAACGTCTCGTCCGACTGACCGGAAAAAACGGAATTCTCCCGGGTTTCAGCACCAAAGGTCTTCACCGCCATATTCGCCACCAGGCGATTCTGAACGCCCCCAGAAAGGCGGTCATACGATTTGCGTACAGAACGGCTTGCCATAATGATCTGGCGGATACTCAGACGGTAATTCAACACAAACAAGGTCAAAATCAAGAGCAGCAGCCCAGCCATCCGCCAGCTGATCAGAAAAGTAGCCAGGATTGCACAGGAAGCAACAATCAAATCCGACAGCACCGTGACACTCTGCCCGGTCAGCATCTGCTGCACCGTACCACTATCCCCCATCAGGCGATTCACCAGCTTGCCTACACTGTGCTTGCCAAAAAAACGCAATGAGAGACGCAACATATGCTGATAGAGTTTAAAGCGCACATCAAAGACAAATCGCTGCCCCAGCCAGACACAAAGCATACTTTGGCAAAGCCCCAGCAGATGACTGAAGCTGGCAATCGCCACCATCAAAAAGCCAAAGAGAAAAAATACACTGGTGTCCCCCGAAGTAAAAACCCGGTCGATCAAAATTTTGGTTACCAGCGGTGGAAAAACGGCCAGAACAGCCAATATACTAGTCAGCAGAATCAGAACCAGCAGCTGCCCCTTGTAGGGACGCATGAAGACAAGAATCTTGGCCAGATTACCTAACGCTGAATTTTCGGGAGTGATGCTCATCACAACAAGACCCCTTCAAGGGCGAATATCAGCCCGTATAGCCTGAAATGTAATAGGTCAATAAAGCTGGGTGAAAGCGGCATTCTTTTACAACGAAACACACCAAGGCCCCGAAAAAAAATCATGGGATGAACAACGCATTCTCGCAGCCAACGCCAGCTCCCATGAAGTTTTTTTAGGGCGTTTTGTGTTTTTCGTTGTTCGAAAAGAATTCCTCTGTTACCCAGGTTCACTGACGCATTATCCTGACATTACAGATCGACATTAAATATATATAGCCAGAGGCTGGATTTTCCATAATAAATGCGCGCCTCCGCCGTCGTCCCCGGCGGAATGCTGTGTTCCCCCGGATCAAAGCTGCAATAGGCCATCCGGTAATTGGTTTTCCCGTCGTTCTGAATGACATTGCGCAGATATTCGACTTCCCCCCAGAAATAATTCCGGATCAATCCCTTGTAAGGAGCCAGACGGGCCCGGTAAGGCTGTCCTACCCCCACTTTGATCGCATGCCTTTCACTGATGCGCAGCTTCAACACCTGCTTGTCCCCGCCAAATATTTCATAGATGACACTGGTAGGGGTCAGTAATTCCCCGACGACGAATTCATAGCGCACAACCATGCCGCTGATCGGCGCCCGGATCAAACGGGTCTGTAATCGGGCTTCCACCCGGCGCACCGCATCCTCCAAGGCCCGCAACTCATTGGCCAGCGCGGCAATTTCCTGGTCATATTTGCTGCGGTCGCGTTTCAACAGTTCCTCATAAATGGTGAAATCTTTGTTCTGCAGTGAAGTCAGCGTGACTTTGGCCAGCTGCTCCTTGAGTCGGTCATCTTCCAAGTTATTGGCCGCCTTCAGGCCCCTGGCGACCAGCTCGCTGGTCAGCTTCAGACGAGTCTGCGCATTCTGCAGCTGCAACTCCGCAATGGAGATGTTATCCTTGTGGGCACGTTGCTGCTCCATCAAATCCACCCCGCGGCGCTCCAAGTCAATCGCCATCTCCGCCTTGCGACGCTCCACCTCCGTCTGCAATTTCGAAACGCGCGCCTTCGTCTCGGCCAGCAAAGCCTCTTCCTCCTCAGAATTCAGCTGCACAAGGACTTCGCCAGCCTGGACGACCTTGCCGCTCGATACCAATATCTTGCTGACAATTCCGGTCACCGGCGGACGAACTTCAGCATAATCCTCCGTCGTAACATAGCCCGCAGCCACCGTATAACGATCCAGCTTGATCAAACTGCCGGCAGTGACAATAGCTGCCAGCAACAGAAACATGACCAGAAAAATCATATTCCGACGCTTGCGAGCCTGCTTTTTACCCAGCGGCAATTCTTCCCCGGTTGTTATTCGCAGATCACCCATTTTTGTTCCTTAAACCCTGAGAGGATTTTTTTAACAACGAAAAAACACGAACTGACACGAAAAAAATCCCCTGCCCCCTGTCCCCTGCACCCTGCATTCAGCATTCCCCTGCCCCCTGCATTCAGCATTCAGCATTCAGCATTCAGCATTCAGCATTCAGCATTCAGCATTCAGCATTCAGCATTCAGCATTCAGCATTCAGCATTC
>JAQVUB010000368.1 GCA_028699735.1 Lentisphaeria bacterium
GGTCTGGTTCAATGCGAATGTGGATGGCCTTCCCAAGGGACTCGCAGTGGATGGCAAGACGCTTTGCGGCAGCGTTGACTGTGATGGACATGCTCAGCATGTTGTCAGCATGGTTTCACATGACATGAAACGCTCCCCCTTTTTCTCCAAACAACAACAGACTGCAAAGGACACGAGGGAGAAGCAGCAAGGAACCTGATCGTTACATTACCCGCAGACCTCGAAGAAGCAGTCATGACTGCAGATGCCCTGCATGTCCATGGCGAGACCATGGACATGGTCCGGGAAAAAAACGGGCATTTGCTGGTCGGTCTCGAAGGCAATCAGGAGAAAGCCCTGGACAAGGTGAAGAACCTGTTTGACCTGGCGGAGCATGAAAATGAGCCGATGGCCAGAAATTTCAGTGAGGATTACGGACATGGGCGCATTGAGACACGTTTGGCAGAAATCATGCCATTCTCAACTCCAGCCTTCCCGCATATCCAGACGGCAGTGAGAATGACTCGGACACGCATGGAGAAAAGGAGAGGATTTCCGAACGGAAAATATTCGGAAGAAGTGTCCTACTATGTGGCGACTTTTCCAATGGGAAAATACACGCCGGAAGAGGTCAACAACCTTATCAGAGGGCACTGGGCGGTGGAAAACAAACTTCACCATGTCAAAGACAGAACCATGAAAGAGGATCGATACAAAGCCAAAGATGCAGTGGCTGCAAACGTTGCCTTGATCCGATCATGCATCGTAACACTCAAGCAAAGGTTCAGAAAACAGGGGGTACTGGCAAAATCCTTGCGAGGACACGTCAGCAAAGCCCTGGAAGTGCTATGTAAACCTTTGGTAAAGATGGGATTGAGAGAATGAAAACGCCCTGTCCCGTCCGTATCCTGAAACTTAGGTTGTGGACGTCAGTCCGCCCCAAGCCCTTTCGTGTTTTTTCGTTGTTAAAAAATCTTTTTCAAACTTGCTGCATATGCCTGGCAAAGACGGAATAGAGCGCCTTCTGACTTCACAGGATCTGACCCGGCTTGGGCATCTGGCCATCGGTTCCCGTTTTGTCGTCGAAGGTTCCCTGGCCGGCGCACACCGCAGCCCGCTGAAGGGCTTCAGCGTCGAATTTGCCGATCATCGCCAATATGTCCCCGGGGATGACCTGAAATACCTCGATTGGCGGGTATTCGGGCGCAATGAGCGTCTGTATATCCGCCAGTATGAGGAGGAAACCAGCCTGCGTGTACATCTGCTGGTCGATTCCTCAAGCTCAATGTCTTATGCCAGCAAAGACCTCAGCAAATACCAGTTTGCCTGCCGTTGCGCCGCTTGCCTGGCCTATATCGTTATTCATCGTCAGGATCATGCCGGGTTGGCTCTGTTTGACAATAAATGTCGCATGCTGATGCCGCCACGTGGCGGTGCGGAACATCTCCGCCTGCTGTGCAACGCGCTGGCCGATCGGCAGCCATCCGACCAGAGCAGCTTCAACAGCGCCCTGCACCATCTCGCCGAAAAATTCAGCAAAAGAGCACTGGTCATCCTGTTCAGCGACCTCTTCGAAGACAGAGAAAATCTACGCTCCGTGCTGGCGCATTTCCGGCGAAAACGCCACGATGTCATCGTCTATCAAATCCTCGACCGCGAAGAACTCGACTTCTCTTTCCGGGATATTGGAGCCTTTGAAGACCTCGAAAGTGGCGAAAAAATCATTACCAACCCTAAAGAAATCCGCGCCGGATATCAAATCGCCCTGCAGAATTTTCTCACTGACTGCCGGGGAATCTGTGCGGATCTCAATGTGGAACATGTTCTGGCCCTGAGTGATGAGCCGGTTCTTGACCTGATCCTCCGCCATCTGCATCAAAGAAGCCTCGCAGGACGATAGAATGAGGATTTTTTTAACAACGAAATTCACGAAACGACCCGAAAAAATTTCATGGGATGTACAACGCATTTCCCCAGTCAAAGCTGCTTCCCATGAATTTTTTCGGGTCAGTTTGTGTTTTTCGTTGTAAAAAAAATCCGTAAATATTCACTATGACTGATCAGAATTCCAATTTTCAGGCACCCGAAAACATGCCGGTTTTCCATTCGCAGGACGTCTCTCGCAAACCCGGCGTCTACGTCTTTCGCAATCAGGCCGGGGAAGTTATTTATGTCGGCAAGGCCAAAAATCTTCGCAATCGGATGCGTTCCTATTTCATGGCCTCGACTCTGCAGAAAAGCGACCCCAGACGTCGGGCATTGATCCATAGCATTGCCTCCTATCAGACTTTTGAGGTCGAAAGCGAAGCAGAAGCGCTTCTGCTGGAATCGCAATTCATCAAGCAATATCACCCGCGCTACAATGTCACTTTGCGCGATGATAAACGATATCTGCATATCTGTGTCGATCTGACCGAAACTTTCCCCAGACTGCGTTTTGCACGAATTCGCCGCGAAGACAGCTGCCTGTATTTCGGGCCGTTTCCGCAAACGACTTCACTGCGGGAAACGGTACGCATGCTGGAAATACGCTTTGGGCTTCGCAGCTGCAAAACCCGTGATCCGGGGCCGGAAAGCCGGCGGCATTGTCTGGAACATATCATCCGGGATTGCTGCTCCCCCTGCCTGGGAAAGCTAAGCCCTGCGGAATACCGCGTCCGCCTGGATCAGGCCCTGGCCGTCCTCAAGGGCGAATCCCCTGCTGCCGAACTGGCACGCGAAATTCAGCAGAAAATGAAGGAATTCGCCGCTATCCTGAATTTTGAAGAAGCGGCTCGCTTGCGCGATATTCTGGAACACCTCAAGACAGTTCTGGAACCGACACGGCGTTTCATCAATCAGACCATCAGCCGGCGAATCGCAAATAATAACCCCGAAGGCGTTGAAAGCCTGCAAAAAGCGCTTGGAATGGAAAATCCTCCGTTGTACATGGAGTGCTTTGACATGTCCAACATCTCCGGCAGCCTGGCCGTCGGCAGCATGGTCTGTTTCCGCAATGGGCGCCCGTCCACTTCCGAATACCGGCGCTTCCGCATCCGCTCGACCGAAGCCGCGGATGATACTGCCTTCATGCGCGAAGTGCTCACCCGACGGTATTCCAGACTGCTGCGGGAAAAGCTCCCGCTGCCGGATCTGGTCGTCCTCGACGGCGGTGCGGGTCAGCTGCATGCCGGCATAGAAGTCTTTCAGGAAATTGGCATGCCATCGATTCCGTTGCTGGGGCTGGCCAAACAGCAGGAATTGCTTTTTCTGCCTGGTGAAAAGGAGCCGCTCGCCCTGCCCTTTGAAAATCCCGGCCTCAAAATGCTGCAAGCTTTGCGTGATGAAGCACACCGCTTTGCCAATGCCTACCACCGTGAACTGCGAAATAAACGAATCAGTAATTCAGTGCTCGCGGACATCCCCGGAATCGGCACCGCACGTCAGCAAAAGCTGTTGCAAACCTTCGGCTCAGTCCGAAATATGGCCGAAAAAACGCCGCAGTATCTGGCCGACGCCCTGCCCGGCCTGGGTTTGAAAACAGCCGAAAAAATCCTCGCCTACCTGCACAGTCATTTAAAAAATCCGTCATAGCGGGTAAGGGGTCAGTGAAACCGGTAACGGGGAAAT
>JAQVUB010000369.1 GCA_028699735.1 Lentisphaeria bacterium
CTGTTCTTTTGATTTTTTCAATCACCTGAGTTCATTATGTCCATTCCTGAAAATATTGTTCTTCCTGCATATTTTTTGTTTTTCTCCTTTGCCTTGGGGTGTATTGTCGGCAGTTTTCTGAATGTGGTTGTCTGGCGTTTGCCTCGTGGGGCTTCGCTTTGCCATCCGCCGAGCCATTGCCCCAACTGTGGCCATTTTATCCGTCCCTGGGAGAATATTCCTATTCTCAGCTGGTTGTTTTTGCGTGGGCGTTGCAGTTCCTGTCATCAGGCGATTTCCTGGCGGTATCCGGCAGGAGAAGCTGCGGTTGGCCTTCTGTTTGCCGGTATTTTCTGGCATGTATTGCGGGTTGATTTGCCGTTGGCTGTACTGCCGGCATATTTCTGGCTGGCCGGGTCAGTACTTGCCGCCGCCTTGATTGATGCGGAACACCGGATCATCCCCAACCAGATTACCTACAGTGGAATGCTTGCCGCTTTCCTGCTGGCAATCCTCCTGCCACAAGGCAGACTGGCCCTTTATCCTGAAGCCGCTTTTGCCGCAAACAACTTGATCTTTCAAGCGACGATGGAGACCCTGGCAAGTTGCAAACTGTTGCAAAATGGGCTCAAATATGCCCCTGTCGCAGCCGCCATGGATTGCTTGCTGGGAATTGCTTTGAGCAGCGGAATTTTAGCTCTTTTTGGCTGGGCTGGAAAACGAATTTTGCGACAAAAGCAAGGGGATATTCAGGTCATCGGCGGGGGCGATGTGAAGTTTCTCGCGATGATTGGCGGGTTTCTGGGAGCGGATGCAATGATTTACATTCTGCTGGGTGGGGCATTTCTCGGATTCTTCTCTGGAATCATGCAGTTGCTTTGGGAAAAGAATACGAAGAAACTGTTCAGCAGCCTGCCTTTTGCTCCGTTTCTGGCGATCCCAGCTCTTGCCTGGCTCCTTTTTGGAAACTGGCTCTATCTTATCTGGAACTTGTTTTTGTAATGTGGCGCAAGCGGCTCGCTTGCGATGGTCATTCCTCTTCCCAGATTGAACTGCCGCAGAGTAAAATTACTCCATGAAGGAAAAGTCTCTCTCCGCATGATTCAATGATATTCATCGAACAGCTCGTGCCTGGTTCGAGTTGCGACCATCGCAAGCGAGCCGCTTGCGCCACTTTACTGAGCGATTACATCTTTTTTTCGCAGAAAATGCAGTAAAATTCACGGTTTCGCTTGAAAAGTTGTTTTCAGCGGATAATTTGCCTGCACATCTCTTTTTTTCAGAAGAAACGGGATTATATTGTGAAAACATCTGGTTTTGTTGTTTTCCCGATCCGGTTTTTAATCCGGTGTTTTGCTTTTTCCGGATTGACTGAATGATGTTTTTTTGAATTGGCAACAAGCTTGTATAACAAGGGAGTTTTTCATGGGTAGTCTGGGTAAAGTCTTTGGCCCGATCGTCGTTGTTCTCGCCATAGCGGCAGCCGTACTGAGTTTTTTGCTTTCAGGGCAACGGATGAAATTCAGGGAACGCGCGTCCAGTCTTGCCCAGGGGATGGCTGAGACCGCTAAAAAACTGGATGAAGGCAGCAACAGCGGCAAGAGCAATGATATCACCTTCACTGCTGCCAGTGAAAGCAATCCCAAAGAAGGTGGAGCTTTGGGGTGGGAAGCATACAAAACTTCTGCGAAAGCTCAGAATAGCGCCTATAAGAAAACGATCGATGAGGTGGTGGCCTTAGCAAGTCAGGTTATCAGCCAGCGTAATGGACTTTCTGCCAGTTTGCTGGAAACGGCGGCTATCCTTGGATATCCCGCTGAAATCATGCCAGCATCTGCCGATCTGCAGAGCCTCGAGAAGTTTGCCGCAAGTTCGGCGTTATTGGTGGGACATGCAACGAAACTGGCCGAACGCGATCTGGCGATTCTGAAGAATGTCAATGAAATTGCTGCGCTGGTTCAGGCTTCTGTCCCTGAAAGCATTCTGACTCGTGCTGTGAATTCGGATGCCGACGGCAATGTCTTGCCTGGCGAATACAAGGTGGATGGTTCTTTTGATGAATTTAAAACGTCGGTTCAGGGATACAAGGAACGTTGTGACCTGCTTGCCAAAGGAATTGGTGCTGCGGTAAACACGATCAATAAATTCCCTAAATGGAGTGTGCGGGCAGGCAATTTGAGCAAGAACAACAGTAAACTGTTGCTGGAGGAGATGGGACGCCTTGCCAAAGACAGTGCAGCGATCAATGAAGAGCTGATCCGCAAGGAATTTTTGGAAAAAGAATATGAAACGCAGAAGGAGACGATTACTTCTCTTGAACAGAGCAATCAGTCTCTGGAAGAAAAGAATGACACTCTTGAGAAAGATATGCGCAATATGAAGCAGCAGCTGGCGTCCTTCGTCGGTGTGTCCGATAGCCAGGCCGGTGGAGAAGTGGTCACTTCCATGGAAGATGTTCCGACAGATCGCAATGGCTCCGTTATGATCGTCGAGAAGGATTACGGTTTTGCTGTCGTAGATTTTACTGAACGGGAGGTTATGCCCGGTGTGAAGCTGGCGGTTTTGCGCAAGGGCGACTATGTTGCCACTCTGCAGGTGATCAAAGTGACGGCTCATCAATCGATTGCGGATATTCTCAGTGGTAATATCGGCAGTCTTTCGGTTGGGGATGATGTGATTGTTTCAGCCATGCATATGCAGGGGCTCGGCAAGGAGGAGTCGCGTCCTGCAAAGGACAAGGTCGCCCCTGCAAAAACAGAGGAAGTCAAAGCTCCGGAACCGGAGCCAGTGAAAGAGAGTGTTCCTGCTGCTGAAGTGGTTGCTCCATTGCCTTCAGCTGATCTGGGTGAGGAGTAAAGTTGATGCGGAAAATATTTGCCATCTGTATGCTGGTTGCGACCGTCCTTCTGCTGGCAGTCCTGGTGTTTCAGTTTTTGGAAATGAAAGCATTGTTTCTTCTTTGAGGCAAGGATTTCTGCTGCAGTTTGGGAGGCTTTGTGATGTTGCGCCTTTTGTTTTTTCTGTTTTTTTGCGGTTGCGTACTGTTTTCTGGTTGTGTGAGTATTGATGAGACCGATCCCAACAGTACACTGCCTTCCAACCGGCCTGCCAGCTGGGAGGGAAAAAGTCTTGGTGTACCTCTGTAATGCGATGGAACGAATGATATACCCCGAAACATGTATTGCGTCAGATCTATCTGTGTGACAGTGGTATTTTTTAAACAACAAAAGACACAAAATGACCCGAAAAATTTCATGGAAAGTACGACGCATTCGTGCAGACAAAGCCATTTTCATGAATTTTTTTCGTGTTTGTTCGTGCTTTTCGTGGTTAAAAAACATTCTGCTTTCGGGGTCTGGTTATATCCGGAGCGCTTGTTGCTTTGGCCGTTGGAATCTGGCATCCATTATTGAAAGCCTGCCCCATGTCTGAATGTACTGAATCACCCCATCTGGTTATTGCCTGCGGGGGAACTGGCGGTCATTTTTATCCGACTTTGGCCGTTGCTCGAGAATTCAGCAGGAGGGGCGGAAGAGTTACCTTGCTGGTTTCGGGGAAACATGCTTCCGAACAAAAAAAAATAGCGGAATCCTATGGTTTTTCTGCCT
>JAQVUB010000019.1 GCA_028699735.1 Lentisphaeria bacterium
TGAGCTGCCTGACATTGACCCTGTTGGCCAGAAAATGGGCTCCGCAATACCTGCTTTCCTCTGTCGCCGGACTGATTCTCATGCTGTCGCCCTTGTTATGTCATTACGCTTTTGAAATACGTCCCTACATGTTGGAACTGTTGCATTGCACATTGGCAGTCTATCTGGTCTGTTGCTGTGAGGCCTCATGGAGTAGAAAAAAACTCCTTCTTTTCGGGCTGGCGCTGGCATTCAGCATGGCATCCCGATACTCCAGTATTTTCCCCGCTATTCTCTGTGCCAGTTTCCTTGCGTTTAAATTCTTTTATCACCCGGAAAATCCTAATTTATTTGTGATAGACGAGGTGAAGCTGACTCGCTTCCTATTCCTGTTTGTGCCCAGTTTTGTGATTGGAACAGCGATTGTTGTACTCATGGCCGCCAAACAATGGCAGGTAGCAACCAGCTCAAATGCATATCATCTGATGTTTTTGATATACTCCAATCCATCGGAGGTCTTCAACTGGTTTACAGCCTTGCTTTGGCTGCCAATGCTCATTCTTCTAACGATGCGACTTCTCCCCTTGAAAATCTTTTCTGAGCTGGCCAGGAAATATGATCTTTTCATCGGTTTTGTTCTTGCATTGAATATCCTGCGTATTCTGGTGGATTTGGGACGTTTCATCCCCTATTCACTGATGTTCCGTTTCAATCTTCCTTGCCATACTCTGCTGGTTTTCAGCTGGGTGCCTCTGTTGCTCCTGTTTTTTGAATACTGCTCCCTTCAACCAAACCGGAGCGCATGTCGCAAGCTCCTGCCACCAATTATTCTCGTTGCCATGGTACTGGGAATTCTTTACCATTCCTTCTTTTTTACCAGAAATGACCCCGATCCGAGCGTCAGTTATCTGCAAAAACTCTCCATTGACCCTCCGCCGAAAATCCTCTCGGCAATCAATATCTATCCGGCTCTTCGATATTCTTTTGAATATGGATCCCTGCAAGACCGTCCGCATTGGCGAGATCACATCTATTTTTATGGGAACCAATATCCAAAGCAAAAAGACTGGAGCGTGAAGAAAAAATTCGCTTTCATTGCCAGCGGCGGCGAAATGAATGAGGTCTATTACCGCCTCGCTCAATACAAACATTTCAATCTGATTCTGGAAAGCAGAAATTATCTGCTGGGTGGCACGAGCAAACGTCCGGGACTCAGCACGGTCATTGTAAAGCTGGACTGAAAAAAACTTTTTTAACAACGGAAAAAAGAATCTCCCGGTTACCCGTTTTACTGCCCGATTACGCCGGGGAATCCCTCTTTTTCGATGCGTTCACCGACTGCCAGCAGGGTATGCAGATCCTCGAGATCCAAGGAGCCATCGGGCATCAGGGCAGTATTGATCAATAAATTGGCATCCAGGCGTCCGGCTTGGGCAAATTTCTCCCAAACTTCGTCTTGCCGGAGATGTTTGCCGGCCTGTTCGGCACAGTATCCGAGGCTGCCTGGGGTCAGAGAAATGCGCAATTCCAGGGGTTTAGACAAGTCCTCAAAGATGAAGCCCCGTTTTTCTGCCGAAGCCTCCGGCTGGGGGATTTCCTGTTCCACGGCAAAATAGTCTTCACTGCCCAGCATTCCCTGTGCGAACGACACCATGCATTGCGGTTGCAGATCATGCACCAGGTCGTAAAGATCCTGGCAGTCAATCCTTCCTCTGGTTTGTTCTCGTATACTTTCGAGACCTTCGAAGCGGACGGCGGCCAGAGGGCCGTAAGCGGTTAACAGTTCGTGCAACTGTCCAATGCAAAATTCCTGGTATTGAGCTAACTCTTTATCGCTTTCCGGCAGGCCTTTGTCATAAAGGTGCCAGTCATGACCCAGGGAATATTCCAGGCAAAGCCCAATCCCGTTATATTCACAGACCGAGGCCATTTCCCCAACCAGGTCGCGGTTGGCTGAAGCATTGACACTGTTGAAATCTGACTGCCGGGAACCAAACAGGCAGAATCCATCACGATATCGAGCCGGCATCACCACATACCGCGCACCTGAGGCAATGGCCAGCTGCACGATCTCCATCGCATCAAAACGAGCACAGGAAAAACGCTTCTGCAACTGCGTATAATCCTGATCAGTCCAGGCATCGAGTTTGCGCACATCCTCATGTTTTCCGGTCAGCGAATACAGACCAAAACGCAACGACAGGCCAAAACGGGCTTCCCGAAACCATTCCCGGGCTGCCTGAGCCGGATTCTCACGATAGGTCTCCGCCTGATCAAACAAATAGGTCGGCACTCCATCCGGAATACCATTTTCATCATAATTCACTGTTTTTGCCATGTGTGTTCCATAAGTCTTCTAATTAATGCAAAATGTTCACCGTCACAATGCTTAATTTAAAGGCTTTCCAACGCAATACAACCCCAGCGCCCTGCCGTATGTAGTACGGGCTTTAGCCTGCCGTATGTACGTCCCCCCTGCCGTATGTAGTACGGGCTTTAGCCTGCCGTATGTACGTCTCCCCTGCCGTATGTAGTACGGGCTTTAGCCTGCCGTATGTACGTCTCCCCTGCACCCTGCCCCCTGCACCCTCCGACCGCATTTGAAAATTTCCGGAAAAAGTTTACCTTGTCTTGATGACAAGACTTTTTTCAATCATGGAGACTCAAAGGATGATTACACGTCAGGATCTTTGTATGTATTTGACTGATCTTTTTGCCGACTGCCGGCATCAGGATCATTCCAACAACGGGTTGCAAGTCGAAGGGCAGCAGAAAATCCGAAAAATTGCCTTTGCGGTGGATGCCTGTCAGGCAGTATTTGAACAGGCCGTGCAGCGCCAAGCCCAGATGCTGATTGTCCACCACGGCATCAGCTGGGGCGGCGGCATCAAACGCATCACCGCTTGTCAATCCCGGCGATTAAAAACTCTGTTCAGTGCTGATATTTCCCTGATTGCGTATCATTTACCGCTCGATGCCCATCCGGAAATCGGCAACAATGCCGTTCTTGCCAAGCTGCTGGATTTGCAGGGCCGCGTGCCCTTTTTCGAATATGACGGAGAACCCATCGGCTTCTGCGGTATCCTCCCACATGCAACCAATGTCACAACACTGGCACAGCTTCTCGAACACGAGCTGGGCGGACGCTGTTTGATCCTGCCTGGAAAAAACAAACACCGCCTCGTTCAGGTCGGTATTGTCTCCGGCGGTGGAGCTGACGCCATCGAAGAATGTGCAAAACTCGAATTGGATTGTCTGATCACCGGCGAAGTCACCCACCAATATGTGCATATCGCCCGGGAACTTGGAATTACGGTCATTGCCGGAGGACATTATGCTACCGAAACCACCGGCATCAAAGCCCTGCAACAACGCATCGCGGCAGATTTCAAGGTCGCCTGCGAATTTATCGATTGCCCAACCGGACTCTGACCCCAGGCCCCAGCAAAAGGAATTCCAGACATGTCAATATTTCAAAACCTGTCCTTAGCACTTCTGTGCCTGTCTTTCATCAATACCGCAGCTGCAGATTCTGCCCAAGTTTCTATTTTGCAGCGCAAAGGCGCTGAATGGCTTTTGAGTCGTCAGGGTGAAGACGGTTCCTGGCTGGCGCAATCAGGCCAGCCCGCCTTCACTGCACTAGCCTGTATTGGACTTTACGATTGTCCCCAGTATCAGGATTCCGCGGTCAAAGTCAAGATCGACCAGGCACTGGATTATCTGGTGGGCGCCGTCAAATCCGATGGCGGAATTTATGGTTCGTCAACAAAAGCGAAGGCTGCCCCGGAAGGGCGTGTTGGCCGTGGCGGACGCGGTGGCGGAGCTGCCAGTTATGCAGCTTACAATACATCGATCTGCCTGACCGCTCTAGCCAAATTCAACCGTCCAGGCGATTTGGAGACATGCAAAAAGGCGCGTGCCTTCCTGCTGGATGCCCAGTTCGACGGAGAGGGGCATGAGGTTTCCAGCGCCTCAGCCGGCGGCATCGGGTACGGTTCCAAACGCATCCGGGCCGACCTGAGCAATACTTCCTGGGCGCTCGAAGCGCTCTACGTCACTGAACACCTCGACCGCGAACCCTTCAACAATGATCCGGCTCAGGCTGCCAAAGCCGGCCTGGCCTGGGGCAAGGCGCTGCAATTCGTCAGCATGTGCCAGAATCTAGCCGAAAGCAACCAGAGCGCCTGGATAAAATCTGCACCTGCCGAGGATCGCGGTGGGTTCATCTATTCGCCGGAGGATGCCCTCAAGGAAACAACGGGGGGGCAGTCTCTTCGTTCCTATGGCAGCATGACCTACGCCGGCCTGAAAAGCCTGATCTACGCCAAAGTCGATAAACAGGATTTACGCATCAAAGCTGCTTTCGACTGGGTGAAAAAATATTATACCCTGGATGAGAATCCCGGTACCGGCCCGGCAGGCTATTATTATTACCTGCACCTGTTTGGAAAAACGCTGACCCTCTTCGGGGAAGACAGCCTTGTGGATGCAGCCGGCAAAACGCATGACTGGAAAGCTGAATTGCTCGGCAAAATCGCCGAAACCCAACAGGAAGATGGCTCCTGGCTCAATGCCAGAAGCGGGCGCTGGATGGAAAGCATTCCCGAATTGAGCACAGCCTACTGCCTGATGACTCTGGGCTTGCTGAAATAAGTTTTTAACCACGAAAGGCACGAAAAAATTCGTGTTTTTTGTGTTTTTCGTTGTTTAAAAAATCAGGACAGGGTTGATCTATGTTATCACCTGAACGCAAACGAAGAAATCCCCTCAAACGAGGTCTGGAAATGCTCTGTGCCGTCGTCCTCGGTCTGCTTCTGCTGTTGACCATCCTGATGCTTTTTCCAGAAGGGATCATTTTTCAACCACCCCGCTGGCAGGGCATGCCAGAAAAACCACTGCAGCTGCAATCGGGTCAGGAAACCATTGCCGCGCTCTATTACCCCGGTAACTCGCCGGTCATTCTCTACAGCCATGGCAATGGAGAAGACCTTAGTACCGTCCGTCACAAACTGCGTGAATATCAGCAAAGGGGCTTTGCGGTGATCGGCTATGATTACCAGGGCTATGGTGCATCCACCGGGAAACCTTCCGTCAAAGGAGCATACCGTAATATCGAAGCCGTATACCGGTTTCTGACTGAAAGAGAAGGGATTCCCCATGAAAAAATCATTGTGGTGGGGTATTCAGTTGGCGGCGGGCCATCCTGCTGGCTGGCCAGCCGTTTTCCAGTTGGCGGTCTGATCTTGGAGGCTCCATTTGCTTCCGCCTTCCAAGTCGTTTTCCCCTTTGCCAATCTGCCTGGCGACCGCTTCCCCAACCAGAAACACATCCGCCAGTGCCGGGTGCCCATCCTGATGTTTCATGGCGAAAAAGATCGCGTCATCCCCGTACGCAACGGCAAAAAACTCTACGAGACTGCCCCGCAACCCAAAAAGCTGATCCTGGCACCGGAAGCAGGACACTATGACCTCCAGGAACAGCTCGGCGAACAATACTGGCAGGAAATCCGGGAATTCGTCAAAACCCTGAAATAGCAGTAAGTTGCTTTTCGGGGTAAAAAAATCAGATTTGTTCACTGGCAAAAATGGGTTCACGCTGATCACCGTCGACCTGGACGGTTTCAACCGGATGAAATTTGCCGCCGATCCGGTAAAACAGCTGGTTCTCATCAGACAGTGCATAACATCCTTTGGCAAAATCGCGCACGACTCCCGGCAGCACCTTCCAGTCACCACCGCGTTTCAGCCGTTCGAGATTCAACGCTGCCAGGTCGGCAAGGCGATCCTTATATCCGCCGGCAGGACGCTTTTCAGGTCGTGCGGCGGCAATCGCACGCAATTCCTCCAGCTTTGCCCCGTGTAGATTAATCGGGACTTCCGGGGAAATGCCAAGAAGCGGGCCATTGTCCATATCTTCCCCCTTTCCGGTATAGGGTCGCGCCAGGATGACACTGCTGCGCATTGTCTCAAGACCTTCGAGTATGGCCAGTTCAACCGGCAGCTGATGCAATCCTACCAGATAACGCCGCCCCTCTTTCAAATACGTCAAATCCCCCGGATGAACATTCAGGCAGGGGAAATCCGCGGTCAGATTGGTCAGGGGAACAAAACCTGCAAACACGGCAAAATCAATTGCATAAGGACGCAGTTTCTCACGCAGGCGGTCGCTCCACCGATTCCGCAATTCCTGGGCTTTCGGCGTTCGCACGGATACGCGCTCTTCGCCATGAGCCAGATAAAAGGCACGGATATCCTCCTCGATGACCGGAATACTATAGATTTTACCCAGCTCCCGCGCACGGCTTGTTTCGGGCGCATCCGTCACCAGTACCTGCAAATCATACGGAATCTCCTTCCCCTGCGAAACCAACTCCTGATTGCGGCGCAATATCTGCTCAGCATTACTGCCGGTGCCACTCAAAAAAATCGCTGCATGAGGACGCTGGCCAGCAAGCGGCGACAATAGCATTTCAATGTTTTTCATCAACTGCATTCTCCAAAATAAAACTTTTCGTGCCTTTTCGTGTCTTTTCGTTGTTAAAAAAACAGCTTCAGCGGATGTATTACCGAAAATAAACGGGAAAATTTCGCAAACGGGATTGAAAGTTTCCCGTTTTTGTACATAGTATAATATTTAACCGGCAAACAAAAAGTGCGGAAGGTATTTTTTTTGTCAGAAAGATGGATCTTCCATTTCGAATCGGGTTTCAATCAGAAAGGCTGAAAATGAAAAAGGTTTTTTATCTGTTTCCCATCGCTCTTGTTCTGTTGATGTTCAGTTCCACTGGCTGCAGCGCTTTCCGGCGCGAAGGTCGAACCAGAGCTCACACCCTGATGATTACCGGAAACTACATGAATTCACGACTGCTCTGTGATCTGGCTCAGTATAAAACAAAACAGCCCATTCTCCTTTTTTCACTGGATGCCGATCAGTCCCAGCAGATCTTCTTCATGCCGGCCTCGAGCAAAGTCCAGCAGATCAACGCCGACGAATTTGTTGACATCGTCAGTTTCATCAATCCGAAACGCATTGTGGTTGTCGGCGGCATTGACTATGTACCGCAATCTTTTATCGACCAGGTGCGCAGCAAGTTCCCGGTCATGATCTTCAACAGCGAAGACTGGTCGCAAAATGCCCGTATGCTCGGCGAACTGCTCAATCAGCGCGGGCTGTTGAAAGAATTCGATGACAGCAAGGAAAGACTGGCTAAATCCGGCGTCATCAAAAACTAGTTTTCATCTCAAGCGGGGCTTGCCCAATGTTCACCAGCCTTTTCCAAATCGCCAAAAACACCTTTCGTGAAAGCCTGCGGGAGCCGATCTATCTGCTGATCACGCTGGTCACCCTGTGCCTGATCGGGCTCTTCCCCATTTTTTCCCTGTTTGTCTTCAGCGCTCAGGAAAAACTGGTCATCGACAGTGCGATGGCTACAACCATGGTTTTTGGCTGGGGGCTGGCGATCCTTATCTCAAGTTATGCCATCTCCCGGGAAATTGACAACGGCACTGCCCTGCTCCTGCTTTCCAAACCGGTGCAACGACCCGTTTTCATCATCGCGAAAATGCTGGGCATCCTGGCTGCCAACAGCATTTTCTGCCTGCTCTGCAGCCTGGCAACCCTGATCAGCCTGCGCATCGCTTCTGATCAGTTCCGGCTCGATTTCTGGGTGATGGGCGTCTATTTCGGCTCGATCGCTCTGGCCTTCATTATCGCCGCCATTTACAACTACATCACCCGTGCCTCCTTTCCAATGGCCGCCATCCTGACCATGACCGCATTACTTCCCCTAGTGGCCGTTTTTGCGCATTTTCTGCCCTACAATGGGGAACGCATAGGGTTGTCGGGGCCACTGGTACCTGCCCTGCTTCTGATTGTATTTTCGGTGTGGGCCATGGGCAGCCTTGCCACCGCCCTGTCGACCCGCTTCAATCTGGTGAGCAACCTGCTTCTTTGCTCCGTGCTGTTCATCCTCGGCCTGATGTCCGATTACTTGATTGGCCGCAATTCTCTGGAAAAATGGGAAGATGTCCCTTCGGTAAAAAGCAAGGCGGCTCTTTGGATAAGTTCATACACCTTTGCCCCGACTGAACTGGCGGATGTCGGACGCTGGGAAAAGCCCGAAAAGATTGACCAAGGTGAAGTCTTTATCGTCTGGAGCAGCAAAAGCAACCCCCGAATCCTGCCGGAAAATCTCGGCAAAAATCCTGCTGCCATCTGGAACGACAGTGACGACTGGAAAAATAAATTGACCGATCTGTCAGACAAGCCGGTAGTCATGGGCACCTACAATCCCGAAACGCAAAACTGGGAGCAGAAAACCATTGCCAGCGAGCGCAACCTGGTGCCCAGCACCGCCAAGGGAATGGACGCCGCCTTCACCTCCTATATTTTCCGGCATTCGGACAATCCGCCGCGCACGCCTGCCGGTGGCTCGTACCTGTATCCCTATCCGAAAAAGGGATCCTGGCTGGCAACTGCAGTCTATGCCGCCATTCCGAACTGGCAGCTTTTCTGGATGGCAGATGCGCTGTCGAACAAGTTGACCGTTCCGACCAGCTACGTCCTCTATGGAGCGGCCTATTCCATTGTCATGAATATCATGCTGATGTTGCTGGCGATCATCCTGTTCTGGGAGCGCGAAGTCGGTAAACAGATCATCACCTGAAACTTATTTTTCAACCACGAAAGGCACGAAAAAACACGAATTTTTTTTGTGTTTTTTCGTGCCTTTCGTGGTTGAAAATTGGCGTCAGTCCACGCCGTCCTCTGGAAAGGAAACGAACGACCATGAATAACAATCATTTTTATGTCACCACTCCCATTTATTACGTCAATGACAAGCCCCATATCGGGCATTCCTATACCACGATCCTGGCCGATGTGCTGGCGCGTGGACACCGCCTGCTGGATGAGCCGACCTACTTTCTGACCGGCACCGATGAGCATGGTCTGAAAGTCCAGCAGGCCGCGCAGAAAAACAACACGACTCCGCTCGAACACTGCAACCGTACCGTTATCCGCTTTCAGGAGCTTTGGCAGAAACTTGAAATCACCAATGACTATTTTATCCGCACCACGGAAGAACGCCATGAACGCGTCGTCCAGGAAATCCTCACGGATCTCTATAACAAAGATCTGATCTATTCCGCGGACTACGAAGGCTGGTACTGCATTCCCTGTGAACGCTTCTTTACCGAAAAAGATCTGCAGGACGGATGCTGCCCGGACTGCCACCGCAAAGTCGAATCCCTCATTGAAAAAAATTATTTTTTCAAGATGAGCCAGTTTCAGAAACCCTTGATTGACTACATTGAAAGCCACCCAAATTTCATTCAGCCGGCGCATCGCCGTCAGGAGACTTTGGGCTTCCTGCAGAAACCCTTGAGTGACCTGTGCATCAGCCGCCCGAAATCAAGGCTTTCCTGGGGGATTGATCTGCCTTTTGACGATCAGTATGTAACCTATGTCTGGTTTGATGCCCTGGTCAACTATATCAGCGCAGTCGGCTACAAAACGGACGAGGAGCAATTCCGGCGCTGGTGGCCGGCTTCCTACCATCTGATTGGAAAGGATATCCTGACCACCCATACTGTTTACTGGCCAACGATGCTGATGGCTCTCGGCCTGGAATTGCCGAAAGCGATCTTTGCACATGGCTGGTGGCTCAGCCAAGGCAGCAAGGTCAGCAAAACCGCCATGGCCGAAATGACCGCAGCAGCAAAACCGGCGAATCCGATGGACATGGTCGACCGCTACGGCGTCGATGCTTTGCGCTACTACCTGATGGCCGCTATGAGCCTCGGACAGGATACCGAATTCTCCGAAGATGCCTTTATCCTCAAATTCAATTCCGATCTGGCCAACGATCTGGGCAACTTGACCAGCCGCGCCGTCAAAATGCTGGAGAAAAACTTCGCCGGCAAACTGCCTCCTGCCAGTGAACCTGGTGACGAGGAAACCGCCCTGGTTGCCGCCTGCCAGAATGCTGTCAAAGCCATGCAGAACGGCATTGAAAACATGCAACTGGATCGCGGCATTGCCGATGTGATCGCGGCCGTCCGCGAGGGCAACCGCTATTTTGATCTGCAGAAACCCTGGACGCTGGTTAAAGAAGGCAATATTGAAAAGCTTGGCAGAGTCCTGCGCAACACCGCTGAATGCCTGCGCATCGTCTCCGGCCTGCTCTATCCGGTTATGCCTGGAAAAATGAGCGAACTGCGCCGGATTCTGGGCATTCGGCAAGACCAACTCGTCCCGGTGATGAAAAATCTCGGCAAATGGAATATTTTGCCTGATGGTGCCGAACTGCACCCGCTTGAAGCTCCTCTCTTCCCACGAATCGAAACCGCCAAGGCCAAATTTGACGAAAGCGTAAAAGCGGCAGCCAAACCCGTTCCCGCTCCCGCACCGGTTCTGCCGAATGTCATCGGCATCGAGGATTTCGCCAAAGTCAGCCTGAAGACCGCCGAAATCATCTCGGCGGAAAAGGTCGAAGGTGCCGACAAGCTGCTGAAACTGCAGGTGCGAACCGGCTCCGAAGAACGCCAGATCGTCGCCGGCATCGCAAAATATTACGCCCCGGAAGACCTCCCCGGCAAAACCATCGTTATTGTCGCCAACCTCAAACCCCGCGAATTGCGCGGACTCACCTCCCATGGCATGCTCCTCGCCGCCAAAACCGCTGACCAGCTCACCCTGATCACCACCGACAAACCTATCCCCTCCGGTGCCAGCGTCGGCTGAATCTTCCTCTTCGCCTTCGTCAGATAGAGTACTTGATCGGACGGATCCATTTGATCAGTCGGATCAGTTCAATCAGTCGGAGAAAAGAAGGACGACCATGCAGGAGTACCCAAGTCATGTTTCATATATTTATCAACTCATGAGCATCTTAAAAATCAGGCGATTAAGCCGCGGATAAGTTTTGGTACCAGACGGCATTTGCTTCTGCAAATGTGCATTTGATTTTGCAAATGTGCATTTGATTTTGCAAGTGATGTTTCCGTTCAGCATGAAGGAAAAGTATTACATCGTCTCCAAGTGCGTATTGTTCCAATTTTTCTCTCCGTGCCCTTTACGATAATCGGAAGGGGATACGCCGACATATTTTTTGAATGTCCGGGAAAAGGTTTACTTTTTCTATTTACAAAAAACAGCATCAAAGAATCAGAAATAGTTTGCACTAAAATCTAAGCATAACCCAAAGAGGCTTTGTGAAGAAATAGTCGCAATGGTGCATGGTTCAGCATCTGAAGCTGTTTCCGTCGCCCAGGCCCTCTTGCATAAGGGGTTATGACATCATGACCAAATCACTGACCACTGGCCACTAATCCCTGGCCACTATTTTGGAGCTTATTTGCATTTGAAAATGTCTTTCATTATATCGAGAGAGATTTTCAATTGCTTGACAGGATCGTCGGTGTGTGTGTCGTGTTCAACAAATGCCCAGCCGTTGAAGCCGACTTTCAGAAGTGCCTCAGCCATTGGGCGGAATTCCATTCCTGCATCGCCGCCACCGAGTTCGCAGAAGCGCAGGCGTTCATACCAGAGATCAAGGCCTTTGTTCTTGTCTTTGTATTTGATGTCTTTGAAATGGACAGCCATGATGCGTTTGCCATATTTTTCAATGGTTCCGATTACGTCGCCGCCTGCGCCGAAGAGATGTCCCACATCCAGCAACAGTTTGGCTTTCGGGCAGTTTGTCATGAATTTGTCCAATTCGTCTTGGTTTTCAATGCGAGAACCCAGGTGGTTATGGAGAACACCGGCGATATTATAATTTTCCAAAGCATCGAGGAAAGCGTTTGCGCGGCGGCAATAAACGTCAAAATCAACATTGCGGCTGCCTTCACCAGGGGTGATCCATACGTAAGGTTTTCCGAGAGCGGGAGTCCATTCCATGCTGATGCCCACGTTTGGTCCGCAGACAGTGCTGAAATCCATGCCGAGTTTGTGGAAGATCAAAGCTCTGTTCATAGCATCAGCTGCATCAGCTGCTTCAAGCCTTTCAATGCCATCAAATCCGATGGATTTCAGGGCTTTTAACCTTGCATTCAAGTCATAGCAGCCGCCGTACCATACGTTCATTCCGTAATCAGCAACACCAAATTTCATTTTGTCTCCTGTTTCATTGATGCATCACAAAGCAATATTACCCTTTTGCGTTTATTGCGTCATAAATATCTTCAGATTTTTTTCCTGGGTAAGACATTTCGTCCTCTCCCCAAAGTCCTTTTCCTAGTTGTTCCCGAGAGGTTACCATGGCAATTTCGTTTGACTTTTGCTGGAACCTTTTCGGTTAAACTCTATTCAAACAAGGTTTCGGGTGTGATTGAAACAATGCCGGACAATGGCTCGCACATATAGAAATTGACCGACCAGATGCATTTGCGAATGTTAATCCGCCAAACACCCGGCACCGCATCGGGAACCTCAATGAATTCCATGTTGACAATCTTCCTGCTCAATGCCAATTTGCCGTCGGGACGCGCAAGCTGCATCTCCGCATCCGGCATTGCATTGACGGCAAATGCGAACGCTTTCACGCCTTCTGGCACTCGAAAATAGAGCGAGCCATTCGGATAAAGCAACGACACCGTATTGCGATGCATCTGCCAGCCGTTTCCTCGATGCAACGATTTGATGGAAAGCGCGTTGAAAGACTGGCTCAGCACTCTGTAGATGCCGCTTTCAGGAGCAATAAATTCAACCTTCTCCTGCTTGTCCGGCAGAATTTCTGTCTTCATCACCAGTTGATTGGATGGTGACATCACCGACATCGCAATGGCACTGTCGTAACCAAAACGCTTCGTGGTGACGTCCATCGTGATTTTCTGCCCCTTTTCGGCGTATTGCAGGAAAATGCCGCCACGAATAAACAGATTGCCACCTGGCGATTTCACGGCATCCTGAGCCGGCGGCACCAGTTTATCGAGAGCCGGTTCCCGCGAGAACGTATACCGGTTGTAGTGATCGAACTTCGCCTTGAGTTCCTGTGTCACTTTCGTTAAATCGCAAGCCGTGGTACTGCCTTGGACTTCACAAAGCAGCGTTCCTGAAATGGCATCCTGCGCGAATTCAGATTTGCCGCAGTAATCCGCCGAGAACAGTTTCGTCAAATCAGTTACTCCATTGATCGTGCAATCGTTGAAAAACACTCCGCCCAACTGGTATTTACCAACGCTTTCACCGAGAATTTGGAAGAACCCGCGATCGCCAGCCGGTTTGCAGGTAAACTGACATTGGTTGAATCGCAAGTCGATAGACTTCACAATTTCGCGCATCTGCACTTCATCGCCAATGCGGCAATTGTCCACCAAAATCGTGCCTTGTGCCGGCGCGGGGGTCTTTCGCTGAGTCCCATTGTAGTTATGAATATAGAAGACACCGTTGGAACGGATGTCGCAGTTGCGAATCGTCACCGACACCGGTTGCGAATCCACCGACAAATTGCCGCACGTCACCGAAATTCCCGAACCGCGGTTGTCGTAAATTTGGCAATTTTCGACCAAACAGTTTACCAGCCTTTCCTCCTCAAAATTCGGTTCGAAGTCAATACCACCTTGTGGCGGCGCACCGGTGGCATTCTTGAACACGCAATTGCGAATCGTTAGATTCTCGGCGGAAATCACCGCGATGCCCAGGCGGTTGTGTCCGTCAAACACGCAATTTTCAATCAAGACATTCTTGCTGTACGGACGCAACTTCTTGTGTCCGCCGAAATAGATGCCGTCGCCACCGCTGCCGGCAATGGTCAAATTGCGGAACACCAAGTCGTCAGAAGCGGTGATGACGAATGCGTGGCGGTATTCGCTCGGCTTGTATTGTTTGGGATTGCAGTAGTCGTCTTTGTTCATCCTGATGGCAGCGCCTTCCTCCCCGACCAGCGTCAGTTTCTGCACGCCATCGCCGCGGAACATCGGAGTCTCCACCTCAAACGCTCCTTTCTTGGCCTGCACGACCACGCCTTTCGCGAAAACAACCGTCTGGTTTGAATACAAAGTCACTGTTTGGGAGACATTGTACGGCACACCAACATTGTCAATGACCACACGCGACGCCCCGGAAGCCAGTGCGCGCTGCAAACAACGCGTCGCGTCCTCGGCTGAGAACTCAAACGAAGAAGCTTTCACCTCTTGGCCATCCGCAATACCAGCCAGGCTCAACACCAACATAAAAAACGCAGTTAATTTCTTCATTGTCATTCCCTACTTGCCCTCCCAACAAAGCGGCCGGTTGCTCGTACTCCAAGAATCAACAGCGGGCGTGCGATATGGGTTGTCAAGGTCCATCACTTTCACGCCGTTTGCATGTCCATCGCAAAATAAGATTTTTAAATTATGGTTGCCATGACGGGTGCCATCCGGCATGCCAGACTTGTCGGCGCGTTGTTCGCGTAGGGTAAAGTATCCACGCGATTTGTTCTCCACCTCAG
>JAQVUB010000370.1 GCA_028699735.1 Lentisphaeria bacterium
GCGCATCCCAATGAACCCATGAACCGTTGCGGCTATGGAGATGCCTTGTTGCGCTTTGAAAAAACACCCCATATCCGGATTTCACTGATGCCGCTGCCCAAGCGCCAGATCGAAGCGGACAACTACCCCTTCCGAGGCTATTTCCGCTTCTATACTGCTGGAACAAAAGATACCTTCGCAATCGCTGATCTGGGACACATCCCAAATGCAGAAGAACTCATCTGCAACCGCTACTACTACTTCGACAACCATCCAGTCGAATTCACCCGCAGGGAATTCCTGGACAACCTGAATAAAGACTATTACGACTTTTTCTATGAAAGCTGGGCGAAAGGAGCCCCATTGCTGGTCACCCCGGAAGATGCCCGAAACGCAATCCGGTGCATCGAACTGATGACCGATTCCGCAAAAAACAACCGCTGTGTCGCAGCAAGCGGATTGCTCCCCCCCACTGGAAAGGGAGCATGATGAAAAAAATTCTGGTACTTGGCGGCGGCGAATTTCATGATTATACGGGCTGTTGCCAGCTCATTGAAAAACACCTGCAAAGCCTCGCTGATCAATATACGGTAGAAACGGTGATCGGGGACCTCGACCGGCTGAAACGTCCCCAGATCGACGCCTGCGATATCATTGTCTTCTACTGGACCAAAGACAAACTGACACCAGATCAAAAACACGGCCTGCTGGAATGGTGCGCCGAAAAGGGAAAATTCGTCGGAATCCATTGTGCGACAACCGCTTTTCGCGACTGCCCGGAATACGAATCCATGCTCGGCGGGCGCTTCAAAAAACACCCGCCCTACCGGCAGTATTGCGTGTTTGTCGATCAAAAACACCCTGCCATGCAACAACATTTCGAAGCCTTTCAGGCACCAGCGGAATGGCTCAACTGGGGCCAGCACGAATGCTGGGTGCGGGATGAACAATTCCTGATCCATTATGACCGCCGTGTAAATATCGCGGCCAGCGCTGCTTTCAACGGCGAAATGTGGCCGGTAGCCTGGAGTAAACCTTGGGGAAATGGCAAAGTATTCTACCTGGCTCTTGGACATGACGTACAGGCTTGCTCCAGCGAATTTTTCCGGCAAATGCTTTTTGCGGGCGTTCACTGGGTGGATTCAGAAGTGCCGGAACCAACCCCTGTTTTTACCACCTGACTCTCATTGGAACCTATGAAATTTTATCTTTACGACTGCGACGATCACGTCCTCGTTTTCGCCGCTTCCGAACTGCAAAAATACCTGGACAGGATTGCCGGTTTGGAGTTGACTCCGGCCGTACAGCCCGATGAAGCTGACTTTCTGCTCGGCGGAAAGGAACTGCCGGAAAACAAATGGGACGATGCCATCCTGCTCAAAAGCCGCAATGGCAAACTGCATATAGCTGGCAGCAATGCCCGCAGCGTCCTCTTTGCCGTCTATGACTTCTTGGAAACCCTGGGCTGTCGCTGGACGGCCCCCGGCATCGACACCCTGCCCACCGGCGTTCAGGTCAATTTGTCAAACTGGGACAAGCTGGAACATGCCGACAGCCGTTATCGGGGCTATGCCGTCTGCGGCGCCGGCGACCACGCTGAAAGCATGCCTTACATGATGCAGATGATTGACTGGATGCTGAAACAAAAGTGCAATCTCTACTTTTCAGAGGGTTTCCCGCTGGAATGCCCCGGGGACCAATGGTCCTGCAAAGACGGCGTACGCCCCCTGCAGCATATCGAACATGCCTGCGGCAGCTGGAGCCTGGCCGAACGCAATGCCTTGCTCGATCGAAAAGAACAACTGATCCGTTTTGCACGCTCCAGAGGCATGCTGATCGAACGCTATGGACATGGCTGGGCCGCCGGAATCCTCGAACATTTTGCAGAAATCCACAAAATCAGCCTGCAGGAAGCCCGAAAACGGCTGAAGGCCAAAGGAAAAATTTCCCATGAAGAAGGGGAATTGGGCAAGTCCACCATGTGGTTCCAATTCTGCATGTCCGAACCGGGTTTGCGCGAACTCTACATTGAACATGTTGTCGATTACCTGCAAAAACACCATGCGGAGACGGATATTGCCTCCTTCTGGCTCGGCGATGGCTATGACAACGCATGCCTCTGTCCAAACTGCGTGGAAAAACCATTCAGCGAATGGTACATGGATATCTTTCAGGAAATCGTTCGCAGAGTCGGCAAATTTGCCCCCGAACTGCGCTTCGAGGGATTAATCTATTTCATGACCATGGAACCCCCGCTCACACCGTGGCTGGATGATATCGATAGCGTCGATTTTATTATCGCCCCATGGAACCGCTGTTACCGCCATCGCCTCGATGCCCCGGAATGCAGAAACGAAGGATGGGCCCCTAATTTCCGCAATAATACCTCACATGATTTCGAGCATTTCCGCCGCCCGCTGAACCATGATGTCGGGGAATCCATCCGCGGATGGCAGACCAAAATCCGGAATTTTCATCCCCGCATGTTTGAGTATTACAGTCTATCCTGCGAACCGGGACGCCATCGCCTCAGTTATGATGCGGCTGACCTAGCAAGAGATATACGTGATTTCGCGCGTCTAGGTATTGAGGGTTCCGTTTCCTGTGAAAGCATGTATACAGATTTGCCGTTTTTCCTGATTCATCATGTCTCCACTGCACTGATGTGGAATCCACAAGCCGATGAAAAGAAAATTCGCCAGTCGCTGGCTCTGGAATTATATGGCAAAGATGCTGACCGGGTGCTGGAAGCGGCCGATCACACCGCCATCTTGCTCTTGCAGCATAACGAGCATGGCGAAACGGCGCAGCCTGTTCGCATGGCAATCATCAACGGACTTCGCAAAATCGTCCATTCGATTGCTGATCTGCCATTGCCGGCCCTGACGGTCTGGAACCTGGCCTGGATCATTGCTATTGAATCCAGTGAAGAAGCCGGAATTTTAACAAAGCTGCTGGATCTGCTTGCAAAAAACCAAAATCAGCTAAAACAATTCTGCAATTGCCAGACCCTGCAACAGCATTATCAGTTCCGCCTTGATGAAATCAGTAAAAAATCCACAGTCATCCCATAGCTTCAAAATCGGATTAACGATGGATTCTCGCCGTTACAGCCGCTTCCATGAAATTTCTTCGGGGTCTTTCGGGTCTTTTCGTTGTAAAAAAAGACTTTTTCAGAACAGTTTCGGCAGCGGGTTCTGGCGATGGCATTCTTCCATCACGGCAATCTGCTGGCAGACTTGTTCCGGGGTGACGGCAAGGGGCGCGCCAGTAGTCAGCACGTCATAAAGGTTATTGTAAAAACGCCCGCTCATCGAGTTGAAAAGATCCTGATCCGCTTCCGGGACATCCCAGGCACCTTCATGGAAAACCAGGCTGTCTTTGCAGTACGACGGCCCAGGCAAAGGCTCTTTCTTCAAGGTCAGCTCCGGTGCCTCCGAAGGAATGTAGTATTTCCAGTCGAGATGGTTCATCGTGCCTGCCAGACTGCCATAGGTACCATAAACCTGATAGGTGTATGGATTGAAATTGGTGTTATTGCAGATTTCAAGATCAATCACCGGACGGCCTGGATAGGACAGGATGATCTTGCAGAAGTCTTCCG
>JAQVUB010000371.1 GCA_028699735.1 Lentisphaeria bacterium
CGCTTACGCCACTTTTTAAACCGGTCGTTCCATCACAATCGCAAGCGGGACGCTTACGCCACTTTTTAAACCGGTCGTTCCATCACAATCGCAAGCGGGACGCTTACGCCACTTTTTAAACCGGTCGACGAATTACATTCGCAACCGGGACGCTTATGCACCTTTTTAAATCTGCAACCTGGTACCTTATTGGATTGGGGCTATCTATTTTTGGGAACTGCACCCGAAAAATGCCGGGAAATATCAAAACCAGCGGGCTTGAGGATTTATAGTAATAATTGGGCATTTACACCCATCTTTTTAACATAATTGGTCCAGGCAATGGGGAAAGCGCATGACGCTTCCGCGGCCAGCTGTCGTTTCTGAACTGGAAAGAATTGTGCCATGAGAGAAAAATTACGTTTCGGACGCTATGATTACGCAGGCTATTTTGCCTTTATCGTTTATGCTATGTGTTCCCTCGCGATCCCGTTGGTTCTTGTTGCGATGGGAAAAGCCCTCAACTTTCCTCTGGAAGACGGCGGCATGGCTGCAGGCGGACTGCTGCATCTGTTCCGCAGCATGGCTTTGTTCATCGCGCTGCTGTTTTGCGGAATGATTGGAGGACGCATTGGCAAACGCCGGACCATGGGGGCGGCAATGCTCCTCATGGGGACCGGCATATTCTTTTGCTCGCTATCGCCGGTCTATCTCCTTCTAATCCCGTTTCTGCTGATCGCCGGATTCGGAGAAGGGCTTTGCGAAGGGATGGCGACCCCGTTTGTCCAGGATTTGCACAGGGATGCACCGGAACGATATGTGAATATCGCGCACAGTATGTGGTCCGTGGGGATTTTCTTTTGTGTCATCATTACCGGCACACTTCTGACCGTAGGCGTAAGCTGGAGGAGCATCCTGTTCATCTGCGGAATTCTAGGACTTCTTTCGGGACTGTTTTTTTTCTGGAAAGAAAATCCTGCAAAAAAATATCCGGAATCCGCGCATAAAGATAACCTGGCCGATATCTGGCGTTACAGTGTTGCCATTGCAAAGAGCGGCAGGTTCTGGATATTTTGTCTGGGCATGTTCATGGGCGCCGGCGCAGAATATTGTCTGACCTTCTGGACGGCGGCATATCTTCAGCTGACCTTTCACGCGAGCGCTTTGGTTGCAGGGTTCGGGACCGCTGCGATCGCCGCCGGGATGTTCCTCGGACGTGCCGGATTCGGTTTTTTTGCCCGCAAGGAATATCTGAAACATATTCTTCTTTTCTGTTCACTCGGTACGATCCCGCTGATCCTGCTGCTTGCGTATCTGAAGCCGGAAATGTTTCCTTCTCTGAACATCATGTTTTCGCTCCTGATATTCATATTGTTTCTCTGCGGCATTGGCATTGCGCCGTTCTGGCCGACACTTCAGGTATATGGAGTGGAACAGCTTCCCGAATTGAACTCCACAATGCTGTATATTTATTTTTCAGCGATGGGGGTCCCCGGCTGTGGTTTTTTTACCTGGATCATGGGCGTTCTGGGAGATCGTTTCGGGTTGCGCGGTGCATTCTTGATGCTGCCGGCGTCACTGGTCATTTATGCGCTGATTATTTTTGCGGAAGGCTGGCTCTTTCCCCGGAAAAAGAAAGTGTCTCATGACATCTGAAAAAAATGCAGGGTAGGCCAGATGGGTTTCAACTGCACGGGAAAAACGTGGAGGATAAAGCAAAGGTTGCTAAAAGCTCTCCGCACAAGCCAGTCATATGATGGATCATAACGTCCGCGTTGAAAAAGTTTCTCAGTTGGAATTCACTTTATGCGAGCCACAGAATTTCAGCAAAAATCTTTCTCTATTTTATGACTGAAATTGGCCTCTTTTTCTCTGTTTTGCTGATTTTCCCCTGAAAAAATCAAGGTCAGTAAAACCTAAAAAAATCATACAAGAACACTCTGACCCCCCGTCCAGGACTCCAAATCTCTTTTCTCAGGTCTGCCGGAAAGTGTCAAAATCGAATAAGAAAGACATACCGGGGGCAAAAAGCCGGCATAGACAGAGCCATCTCCTTGGCGCCTGGCCGGAGATTGTATAGGCTGCTGCTGATGGCGGCTTTGATCATTTGATACTCGCCTGACGGGAAGAACCTGCTATATTTCGCTCAATACGCGGCCAGGCTGATTTATATTTCTACGGGACTATAACATAAAACCTACGCTGCCTTTTTTACCCTGCGATACGACTTCAAAAGACCGCCCAGCCGGGAGAATGCGGTGACTTCACCGTCATCGTCCTGGGGCAGGGGGATGATCATTTCCCTGGGCTTTAGGATTTATGTTATAGGCCACGATTTTTCCTGATATGTTCAAAGGCAAAGTCTGAAACTCGATGCCAACCTCACAGAAATAGCACCAACCTTGATCTTGAAAAATAGGAAACATGAGGCATCAGGATTTATGTCGAAGTCCACGATTGATGTTATAGCCCAGCTTTATTCCCATAGGAGAAAAATCGCTGCGTCTGGCAATCAGCAACTATATGGAATTTTATCACGCAGAGAGACCGCATCAGTCGCTTGGCAACAAACCCTTTCGACCGGAAGATGAACCCGGTCCGGCCACAGGCCGGATCGCCTGCCGGGAACGCCCGAAGTTCTTGAGCTGCTCCTGCGCGACGCTCAGGTTGCGCTGGAGCTTGCTCGTTCCGGAGGTAAACTCGACGTAGGCCGCCCGGCGCGGATGTTCGATGACAATGACCTATGCCCTCCGGAAGTTTTCTTGAATCTTGAATCTTGAATCTTTCGCGTTTTACGTCTTGCGTTTAACGCAAAATGGTGGTATATTGTTTTTACAGGAGAATGATGAACGGATGATCAAAAGCTATAAATGCCGTGAGACGCAGCATCTGAAAGCGACTGGCGAGAGCTGGAGGTTCAGGGCTTTTGAACGCATCGCCCTGCGAAAACTGGACATGCTCGAAGCGGCGGTCAATGTGGAATCGCTGCGGATTCCGCCAGGCAACCGCTTAGAGGCTTTGCACGGCAAGCGCGAAGGGCAGTACAGCATCCGCATCAACGATCAATGGCGCATCTGCTTCACATGGCATGAAGGCAACGCCTATAATGTTGAAATTGTCGATTACCATTAGGAGGCGAATCATGATTAGAACGAAAAACTTGATCCATCCGGGCGAGATTCTCTCCGAGGAGTTTTTGAAGCCGATGGGCGTCAGCCAGAACAAGCTGGCGATGGACATCCATGTTCCTACGCCGCGCATCAACGCGATAGTCAAAGGAACACGGGCGATTACCGCGGACACCGCGTTGCGTCTCGGCAAGTATTTCGGAACCGACCCCGAATTCTGGAGCAACCTTCAGTCGAACTACGACCTCTGCGTCGCCGCCGCCAAGTCCGAAAAGGAAATCGAGGCGATTCCGAAACTGGCGTTCGCCTGACGGATATTTTAGTCCAGAAAATCTACGGTCTTGTCCTTTATGTGGAACAGCTGTTTCCCTATGATGGAGCATAAAGTGTCAAAATTCAGACTTCCTTGCACCGATGATACTTGTCATTGTCCCAAAATTTTACTTTCTTATGATTTTTCCCCGTAAAATCGATT
>JAQVUB010000020.1 GCA_028699735.1 Lentisphaeria bacterium
GGAAAACTTATGACCTCCACCGAAAAAAATACCGGAAAAGTTTGAGACCGCGTCCAAAAAGTTTTTAACCACGAAAGGCACGAAAAAACACGAAAATTTTGTAGGAAAGCGGATATCCAAACCGGATACTTCATGATCAAAATTTGCTTTTTATTGCTTTTGACTTGCATTACAACAAAATTTCTGAAAGTTACGATCACTACACTAACCCAACTCTAAAAAAGTTCGTGTTTTTTCGTGCCTTTCGTGGTTAAAAAATCTTTTTGGGCGTCCTTCCTCTTGAGTTGTGGACTTGATTTTTTGCAAATATTACGTATATTCTATTTCAGGAGCATACGTATGGAGGTCATCATGGCTACAACAAAATTAACATTGAGCATACCATCGGAGATGTTGGTAAAAGCCCGTAAACTTGCGAAACACCGCAAAACGAGTATTTCTGCCTTGTTCAGCAATTATATTGCTATGCAGGATACTTCACAGGAAGAAATTCGCCTGGAATCCCTGCCCCCGCTGACCAAACGCGCACTGGAACTTGCAAAAGACATTCCGCCGGTTCCGGCTGATTGGGATTACCGTGAGGAACTTACGGATGCTCTGATGGAAAAGTATCATATTAAATGAAGAAAATATTCATTGACACCAATATTCTTTTGGACGTGCTGCTTGAAAGACCAGAATTCTATCAAGCGGCAACACGCATTTGGACAGATTGCGAATCCGGAAAGGCTAAGGGGTGTATTTCCGCTATTTCCCTGAACAATCTGCATTTCATCATGTCGCGTAAAGCCGGAAAAAATCGTGCGCTTGCCAGTGTGCGCATTGTGCTGAATATTTTCACGGTCATTCCGCTTGATGAAAAAATTTTGCGTCTTGCGGCGGAACTTCCTCATAAGGATTTTGAAGATGCGATTCAGTTGTTCTCGGCGGTTCAAACCAAGGCGGATTGTATTATCACAAGAGATACCAATCACTTCCCAAATGAATATTTACCCGTCCTATCGCCAATAGACTATCTTCAGACGTCCTGATCTTGAGTAATAATACCCCGTCTGAAAAGGTTTTTAACAACGAAAGGCACGAAAAAGCACGAACTTTTTTAGAGTTAGGTTTGTGTGGTGATCGTAACCTTCAAAAATTTTCGTATCTTTTGGTGTTTTTTCGTTGTTAAAAAAAAGCTTTTTTGGACGCCCTCCAGGCAGCCCCTGCTCCGCGCACCCGAGGCAGCTCAAGCGTGGGAGTGCAAACAGAAATTGCAAGCGGGTCGCTCGGGCTACCTTTTAATCCCGGCTGGGTTTCTGCGGTGCGGAAAGGACTTGTAAATCCCTCTCTGTAAATTATCTTTTTGAGGTATGCCCGGCCGGGTTGTCGTCTGTTCTATTTTCCACCATTGGTTGCTGTTTATATGTTCATTATTTATAATCTTTTATTTCCTCTGCTTTTTCTGTTATATCTGCCGTATTATCTGATTCATATTTACCGGCGCGGGGGCTTGACGCGGGACTACTGGGAACGTTTCGGTTTTTTCAGTTTGGAGAAAAAGGCCTTGTTGCGCGGCTTGCATCATCCCATCTGGATTCATGCAGTGAGTGTTGGGGAAACGGTCGCAGCCATCTCCTTTGTCAAATCCTGGCTGCAACGCCATCCGGATGATACCATCGTCTTTTCCTGCGGCACATCCACGGGTTTTGATACCGCTGCCAAAAAGATGCCTCCGCAAGTGATCCGGATCTACTGCCCCATCGATTTTTACTGCGCGGTACGACGCGCGTTGAATCTGATCCGCCCGGAAATACTGCTGATTTTTGAAGTCGAAATCTGGCCGAATCTGATACTTCAGGCTGCCCGGCGCGGCGTCAAAGTCGCTCTGATCAACGGGCGTATGTCCGACCGCTCGAGCGAGGGCTATGCACGCTGGCAATGGATTTTCCGCCCGATCTTTCAGGGTTTCAGCAGCATCTGCCTGCAAACCGAGGAGGATGCCGGCAGAATCCGCCGGGTCATCGGGAATGATCCCCGCATTCAATCCTGCGGTACGATGAAATTTGATCAGATTCCGGACTGCGACAGTGCTGACAAGCACCAGGAACTGGATGCCTGCTTCGGCTCCGGCAAACGCATTCTTTTTACTGCCGGCAGCACCCATGCCGGCGAAGAGGAACTGATCTGTGACGCCTACCGCCAGCTGAAATCCGAACACCCCGAGCTGAAACTAGTGCTGGTGCCGCGACACCAGGAACGCGCCTCTGCTGTCGAAAACGTGTTGCGGGAACGCGGACTGAGCTGGCGCCTGCTGCGCCCGCGTCCGGAACAGCCCCCTGCAGAGGGTCCGGTCGATGTATTGCTCGTCAATACCACTGGCGAACTGATGAATTTCTATGCCGCGTCAGATATCACCTATGTAGGCAAAAGTCTCGCCGGACAGACGGGCGGACACAATATCATCGAACCGGCCATCTTCGGCAAGGCCATCCTCTACGGCAGCCACATGGAAAACTTCAGGGCTGTCGCGGAAATCTTCCAAAAACACCAGGCCGCACTGGAAATCGCCTCGGATGAACTGCTACTGCCAGCTCTGCGGGAGCTGATCGAGCAGCCTGAAAAACGCCAGGAACTGGGTCGCAAAGCGCGCCAGGTCGTCGATCAGTACCGCGGCAGCATCGCACGCACTCTGGATATCCTCGATCAGCTGCGGAATTCTTTTTGAACAACGAAAAGCACGAACTGACACGAAAAAAAATTCATGGATGATGCGTTAACTGGTCTTCCGATTTATGAGATTGCCGACCCTTTCAGGCAGCAAATGTGTCAGCAGAACCGTCTGCTGATCAGTGCACCGACCGGTTCCGGCAAATCGACACAGGTGCCGCAATGGCTGCTTGATCTGGTACCGGACAAGGAGCGTATTCTGGTTTTGCAGCCGCGTCGTCTGGCGGCCCGTATGCTGGCTGAACGGGTTGCCTGGGAACGGCAGGAAAAATTGGGTGGCTGTGTCGGCTTCCAGACACGATATGAGAGTGCCTGCGGTCGGGACACCCGCATTCTTTTTATCACCGAAGGAATTCTTGCACGGATGCTGGTCTCCTCTCCGGATTTGCCCGGAATTGGGGCGATTGTTTTTGATGAATTTCATGAGCGCAGTTTGCATGTCGATCTTGGCCTGGCGATGGCCTGCCACTGCCAGCAGCTGCGCCGTCCGGATTTGCGCCTGATCATCATGTCCGCAACCATGGATGCAGCCGGCCTGCAGAATTATCTCGGCGACTGCACCCATCTGCATGCCTCCGGAAAACTCCACCCGGTGACTTTGAGTTACCGCAAACGCAGTGCTGCCGCCAATCTCTTTCAGAATGCCGCGGCCGCTTTGCGGGAATTGATGTCAGCCGGCTATGAAGGCGATGTGCTGATCTTCATGCCGGGCGGCGCCGAAATCCGGCATTGCGCGGAAGCCATCCGGCGACTGTCCTCGCCGGAGTTATTGGAAATCCTGCCGCTGTATGGGAATTTGCCGCCGGAAGAGCAGCGCAAAGTGATGCAGCCTTCTTCCCGGCGAAAAATTATTATAGCCACGAATATTGCCGAGACTTCGCTAACCATTCCGGGCGTGCGCCATGTCATCGACAGCGGCCTGGTGCGAATCAACCGTTTTGATGCTTTACGGCAAGTAAGCATACTCGAGACCGTCCCGATCGCACGGGATTCCGCTGAACAACGCGCCGGGCGCGCAGGGCGTGAAGCCCCGGGCACCTGCTGCCGGCTCTGGAGTGAACTCGAGCAAAGTGCCAAACCCTCCCGCAGCATGCCCGAAATTCAGCGCAGCGATCTGGCCGACGCCCTGTTAACTGTCGCCGCCTTCGGCTTCCCAAAACCAGCTGAATTCCCCTGGTTCGAAACACCCCCCGAAAAGAATTTTCAGGCGGGCCTGACCCTGCTCGAACAACTCGGCCTGCTGCATAAACAGGGCGGAGGCCTGACCGGTCTGGGGGACGAAATCCGGCGTTTCCCTGTGCATCCGCGGCTGGCTCTGCTGCTCTGGCATGGACAGAAGGAAGGCTGCCCGAGACAGGCCGCGTTTGCTGCGGCACTGTTCTCGGAACGACCGCTGATCACCGGTGCCAGCAGCGACCGGGCCACCAGCCGCAAACAGCGCCAGGAACGCAAAGGCGAAGGCAATGATCTGCCGCAGTCGGATTTTCTTGCCTGCCTCGATCTGCTTGCCGAAGCACGAAAAAGCGGCTTTTCACAGGAAGCCTGTCAGGCACTGGGGATCCATGCCGGGGCCGCCCGGGACATCAGCCGCGCCGCCAATGATTACCTGGATATGCTCTCTGATAAAAGCTTGCAGGATCAACAGCAAAGCGACCTGAATTTTCTGAAAATCCTGCTGCGGATTTTTCCGGATCGTCTGGCTCGTCGTCTGGATCGCGGCACCCTGCTCTGCGAATTGCAGGGTCGCAAGCGTGCGGAACTGGCGCGCACCAGCCTGGTTCGCGATGAAGCCCTGTTTCTGGCGGGGGAGATTCGCGAGGTTCCCGCCTCAGGCACGCAGGCAGTCAAACTAGAGCTTTCACTGGCCAGCGGCATCCGCGAAGAATGGCTCTGGGACTGCTTTCCGGATGAATTCAAGGATGACGAGGAAATCTTCTGGGATTCGGCAAAACAACAGGTTCTCAGGCGAAGACGTCTAAGCTGCCTTGACCTCACGCTCGAAGAATCCGTCCGCAACGATGCCGACCCGGTAAAAGCGGCGGAGCTTCTGGCCGTTCAGCTGGACAGCAACAATATGCATTTGCAGGGCTGGGATGAAAGCGTCGAAAACTGGATTGCCCGGGTGCGCTTCCTGGCAGAACATTTTCCGGAGAAAAAGCTGCCTTTATATGAAGCGGTGGACGTTGCAAAAATCCGTCGGGCTCTCTGCCAGGGAGAATATACCTATAAGGCAGTACGCATCAAACCCTGCCTGCCTTTTATCAGAGAAATTCTCTCTCCGGAACAGGTGCAGTTTGTCGAACAGATGGCACCAACCCACTTGCCGCTGCCAAAAGGGAAACGCCTGAAAATCGAATATATACCGGGACAGCCACCAAGAGGCCGCGCCCGGATCCAGGAGCTCTTCGATTTCAAGGAAAAACCCGCAATCGCCAAAGGTCAGATTCCCGTCCTGCTGGACATCCTGGCTCCCAATATGCGCACAGTGCAGATCACCGATGACCTGCCACGCTTCTGGGAAGTCCATTACCCTGCCTTGCGCTCCGCACTGGCCAGACGATACCCCAAGCATGAATGGAGATAAGGGGACAGGGGACAGGTTGAAAAGTGGCGCAGCCGGTCTCGTTGCGATGTACTGTAACTTTTTGCATAGAAAAAAAGCAGAGAAGCTGAGTTTTTACTGCCTGCGCGGATAAGAATGCTCGCACAGAAAAAGTGTGATCTCCGCTTTAAGCATTTTTCCGGAAGCCACTTGAAGTACCATCGCAGTAAAATCTTCATTTGAAGCTTCAAAATCGTAATCGTTCAGGTCGAGAAAGATCAAAGCTGCCATTGCGCCGACCCGTTTATTGCCATCGACAAACGCATGGTTTTCGACCAGGTGATACAAATATGCGGATGCCATTTCGAGGATAGTGGGGTGCAGATACGCTCCGCCAAACGTAGCTGATGGCATACCGATGGCTGATTTCAGAAGCTCAATATCACGCAAACCGGGTAGACCACCAAAATGCTCAATCTGATAATTGTGGATTTCGATGATCTCAGCGAAAGTGAGAAAAAACGGTTCCGAACTCACTTTGCCAGTTCCTCAAACGATTTAGCATAGCGTTCACCGTTTTTTCTCAGGGATTTTTGGAAACGTTTGTGACGGGTGACATCCTTTACCGGGGTCAGAATCAAGACGATGCCATCGGTAACCACCTCAAATGCGGTATCAATGGACGCTCCCAGCAAGTCTAATATCGGACGTTCAATGACCAGCGCCGCACTGTTTCCGTGTTTTGTCAATTTTTTGATCATAGCAGCCTCCTTTTGGTTATAACATTGTATATACTAAAATACACCATTAACCATAAAAAGCAACGCGGTCTGCAACCCGCAGCAAATGTCGAGGCCGTTCGCATGTAATGGGTCAGTTAAACTTGGTAACAGAGGAATTCTTTTTAACAACAAAAAGCACGAACCGACCCGAAAAATTTGCATGGAATTGGCGTTGACTGCTAGCATGCGTCGTACTTCCCATGCAATTTTTTCGGGTCAGTTCGTGTATTTCGTTGTAAAAAAACACCTGCCCCCGGTCCCCGGCAAAAAGGCATTCAGGAATTACATTATAATTTTGCTTTTAGCGTCACGAATAACAAGCAAGGATAGGGCTTATTATGGATCAAATTCCACAAACGGCGGCCTGGCAGAAACTGGCTGCACATTATAACAGCATCCGGGAATGTACACTGAGCAGACTTTTTGCGGATGATCCCAAACGCGCGGAAAAATTCAGTATCGAGTTTTCCGATTTGTTTCTGGATTATTCCAAGAATCTGATTACGGAGGAAACGATGCGCCTGCTGGTAAAGCTGGCAAAAGACTCCGGGTTGCCGCAAGCCATCGAGGACATGTTCAGCGGCAAGGCGATCAACGTCACCGAGAACCGTGCGGTGCTGCATACGGCCTTGCGCAACCGTTCCAGCCAGCCTGTTCTCGTCAATGGGAAAGATGTCATGCCAGAAATTGACCGGGTACTCGACCGCATGGCTGCATTTTCGGAAAAGGTGCGCGCCGGGCAATGGCTTGGTTACAGCGGCAAGGCCATACGCAATATCGTCAATATCGGAATTGGGGGATCGGATCTGGGGCCGAAAATGGCCTGCGAGGCATTGAAGGCTTTTGCCTGCCGCAATTTGCGCGTGGATTTCGTTTCCAATGTCGACGGTTTCCATATGGCCGAAACGCTCAGCCACCTCAATCCGGAGGAAACGCTGTTCATCGTCGCCTCCAAGACTTTCACCACCCAGGAAACGATGACCAATGCCGAAAGCGCACGCGCCTGGCTGCTGAATGCCTTCGCCAGCAAAGAGGCCGTCGCACGGCATTTTGTAGCGGTTTCCACCAATGCGGAAGCCGTATCGGCCTTTGGCATTGATACGGCCAATATGTTTGAATTCTGGGACTGGGTCGGCGGGCGCTACTCGATGTGCTCGGCAATCGGTCTGCCGATCATGCTGCAAATTGGTCCGGAGCACTTCTTTGCAATGCTCGAGGGCTTTCATGAAATGGACAAGCATTTCCGCAGTGCTCCTCTGGAACGCAATATGCCGGTGATCCTGGCGTTGCTCGGCGTCTGGTACAATAATTTCTTTGCTGCGCAGAGCCAGGCGATTCTGCCGTATGATCAAGCCCTGCACCGTTTTGCGGCGCATCTGCAGCAGGTCGATATGGAAAGCAATGGCAAATCCGTCGCCCGCAACGGGCAGCGGGTCACCTGGCAGACCGGTCCGGTCATCTGGGGTGAGCCAGGCACCAACAGCCAGCACAGCTTCTTCCAGCTGCTGCACCAGGGAACAAAAATGATTCCGGCGGATTTCATTGCCTTCTGCCGTTCTCAGACTCCGATCGGGGATCATCATCAGAAACTGCTGGCCAATTTCGCCGCCCAGACTGAAGCACTCGCCTTTGGCAAATCCACCTCTGAAGTCCTTGAAGAAAACCCCGGAATCAGCCCGGCGCTGGCGGCACAGAAGACCTTCACCGGCAACCGGCCCAGCAACAGCCTGATTGCTGACGAGCTCAATCCGCGCACCCTTGGCCGGCTGATGGCTCTCTATGAGCACAAGATTTTCACCCAGGGGATCCTCTGGGATGTCTATTCGTTTGATCAATGGGGTGTACAGCTGGGCAAGGTACTGGCAGCCAAAGTGCTCAAGGATTTGCGCGGCAGCGGGTCGGTCAGCAGTCATGACAGTTCAACCAACGCCATTATTCAACGCCTAAAAGACCGTGCCTGATCAACTTTTTTAACCACGAAAAGCACGAAAATGCACGAAAAAATTTCGTGCCTTTTCGTGCTTTTCGTGGTTAGAAATTTTTGTCCATCTTTTTCATGATGCAAACTCCGCTAACCAATCAGCTTCGCCGCATCCGGAAACAGCTTCGCTTCCGGCAGAACTGCCGCAACATCGCGGCGGTTTTGTGCGGTCTGAGCTTGAGCTTATGCCTGCTCGGCATCTGGGAAAGCGCTTTTACGCTCAGCGAAACCGCTTCGACATTTGGGCTGGTCGGGCTTTTTCTGCTGTCGACGTTTGCGTTGACTTATCTGGGGTACCGGAGCCGATCGCGGTCTGGTTCTCTGAGTCAGCTTGCGCTCGGCATTGAGCATGCCCATCCGGAGTTGCTGGATCGCCTGATCTGCGCAGTCGAACTGGAAAACCGCGCTGCGGTTTCCTTGACCGGTCTGGAACAGGGACTGCTGCAGGAAATGCAACAGAAATACGCCAGCGGAGAGACCTTCTTTCCGGAAGTCTTCAGGCTGCAATCTCCCCTGAAAAAAACGTTGTTTCTGCTGATCAGCGGGATGTTGCTGCTGCTTCCTGCTTCGCAATTTGCGGTTTTTCGCAAAGCGCAATATTTTCTCAGTGACTTTTTGGCCGGGCAGCCGTCCGGGATTCGTTTATCGGTTCCCGGTCAAGAATTTGCGGTGCACAGTGATGTTCGCATCCAGGCCGAAATCACGCGCTGGGAAAATCAGGCCGAAATTGAAATCCGGGAAAGCGGCCCGCATGGGACCAATCGCTATCGTCAAACGATGCATCTGCAGGATGCCAGGCGCCATGCCTTCACCATTTATGATCTAAATCAAAAACTCCATTTCCGGATAATTACCCCTTCGCTGAAGACCTCCTGGCACCCACTGGCTGTCTTCACGCCTCCGGCGGCAAATTCAGTTCAGATCAGCACGCTGCCCCTGCCCTATACACAACACCCCGTGCAGAATTTCAGCGCGTTTGAAGATTTTACGCTGACCGAAGGAGAGGGTTTTCAGCTCGAAACCAATCTGCCGGAAGGGGTTTCCGCACGCCTGCAGAGCGATCCGCCCCTGCCAGGCACCTCGAGCGGAGATTTGATGCGGGTTTACCCGGAAAAGACGGCTCAGTTTCAAGCCGTTCTGGAGGATTCCGCCGGGCATCAGACCCTTTGCCCGCCGTTCACGGTCACTGTCGAAGCGGATTTGCCACCAGTTCTTGAAGTGCGCGAGCCTGCCCAGGACAGCACGATCAAGCCGGGTGATTCCCTGCTTCTGCATATTGTCGCCAGGGATGATTTTGGCCTGAGCGGGCTTTCTCTGCAATTCAGTGTTTCCGGCGGTGCACGTCAGAAGCTGGCGCTGTTTCAGACTGGCAGTCCGTCTGCTGAAAAGGAGTACGAGCACCGTGACATCTGGAACCTGGATGAACTAGGTCTGAAGGATGGGGATGTGCTTAGCGGCATGGTGATTGCCACGGACAACCGGGAACCCGTTGCGCAAAGCGCCCGCAGCGAACTGTTCTTTGTCACCGTGCGTCCGGATGCCAATATGATGGAAAGTGAAGGGGATTCCGGCGGTGAACAGAAAAAGGCGGATATTTCCGATCTGCTGGCGGAATCCAAACGGCTTCTGCGCCTGACCTGGGACACCTTTTCCGAACAGCATACGATGGAAGCAAAGGAACGCGAACGGCGGCAGTTTGAGTTGTTGCGCGATGTCAAGGAACTGGAAGTCGAAGTGCGCCGGCGTTTCAACAAACTGCAGGAGGAAAGCCAGGGCATGATGGCAGAACCGATTCCATCCCTGTTCAAGCAAAGCAGCGAGTTTCTCAATGCAGCAGCGGCTCTGCTGGAACGTCAATTGGTCGAAGAGAGTCTTCAGCCCCAGGAGTTGTCACTGGCAGCTCTGGTACGGCTGGAAAATGAGCTGTTGAAGAATGCGCTCAAGAGCAAGAAGCAGCAAGGCGAAGGAGACAGTAAGGAAAACCAGGAACCCTCTGAAGCTCAGCAGAAGCAGGACGAACAGAATCAGCAGAAACAAGCTCAACAGAATCTCGAGACGATGAAAGAAAGCCTGCAGGAACTGGACAGCCTGCTGAAACGCCAGCAGCAGCTTAATCAGGAATCCGCAGATGCAGCGACTCTGCCGGATGAACTGGCAAAACGTCAGGAAAAGGTGCGCTCCGATGCACAAAAAACGGCAGATAAGCTGCAGGAACTGCCGGAATCGCTCAGCGCCAGCAATTCTTTGAAGAATGCCGGCAGTGAAATGGAACTGGGTCGCGACGCATTTGAAGAATCGGACTTGCGTCGCGGAAATCTGCATGGGCAGCGGGCTCACAAACAGCTGCTGCAGGCACGGCGTGAACTCGAAGCGGCTCTGCGGCAGACTGGAGCCAATCAGATCAATCGCCTGGCGGATCAAGCCGCACGCCTCTCCGCAGCACAAACACAGGCTGCAGAAAAATCACAGGAACAGGCCGCCAGTGCAGAGCCATCTCAGAACAAAGAACTTCGCGAACAGCAAAAACAGTTGCAAAAAGCGACCGAACAGCTTTCGCATGACATTCAGCAGGTCAGCTCTCTGCTCGAGGAGGATTATCCTGAAGCGAGCCAGGCTCTGCGTTCAGCCAGCCAGCAGGCCGACCAGCGCGGATTGAGCAAAAAGCAAACCCGTGCCGGCAATGCCCTGCTCTACAAGCAGTTTGAGGCCGCCGCCAAAGAACAGCGTGATGCCGCCAATCTGCTGCAGGCCTTATCGCAGGAACTGCAGTCCAGCGCGGAAAAACTGCCGCCGATGAGCAGTGAAGACCTGCGTGAAATGCTGCAACAGCTGCAACAGCATGCCGATCAGCTGGAAGCAGCTGCAAGGCAGGGTTCCGAAGGCCGCAAGCGCCAGCAATTTCAGCAGATCCGGGATCAGGCCGCACAGATGCTGCAGAATGCGGCGGATCCGCTGAAAGACCCGCGTCTGCAGCAGATTGTTGATGACTTGCGCATGCCGGATGGCGAAGCACCTTCCGGTGAAATTGGCGAAAAAGTAATGTCCCTTTTCAAGGCCGCCAGCGCGGTTTTGCAGGAACATCTCGCTCGCTTCATGCTGCAGAATAAAATGAATTTCAGCAGGGAAACCATCGTCCCACCCCGGAAATACAAACGCCAGGTCGAGGAATACTTCAAAGACCTGGGAAGCGAGTAACTTAAAAAAGTGGCGCAACCGGCCCGGTTGCGATAGCCGTCAGGCTGCACTTTAAAAAGTGGCGCAACCGGCCCGGTTGCGATAGCCGTCAGGCTGCACTTTTAAAAAGTGGCGCAACCGGCCCGGTTGCGATAGCCGTCAGGCTGCACTTTTAAAAAGTGGCGCAACCGGCCCGGTTGCGATAGCCGTCAGGCTGCACTTTTAAAAAGTGGCGCAACCGGCCCGGTTGCGATAGCCGTCAGGCTGCACTTTAAAAAAATTACTTTAGAAAGCTTTTTTTCAAGACATTTACTTAGCCCATGACAGATCAGCAATGGGCGAGAAAATGCACATCGCAACCGGGTCGGTTGCGCCACATTTTTAGAATTTTCATATGGGAATTTTTCAACAGACAATATGGAGTTTTGAGCCAGTTTTTCCCTGGCCACTGATTCTGCTCTGGTTTCTGGTCTGCCTGGGACTGGCTTTTCTGTCCTGGCGGCGATTCCGGCATCTGTTAGGGTCTTCGTCAAGACTGCTGCTGTTTTCTCTGCGGAGCCTGGCTCTGCTTTTATCGGTAGTGGTATTGTTGCAGCCGATGCTGAAAACCAGCGAACCCGAACCGGGCTCTTTCCGTATTGCCATATTGGCGGACCGCAGCCGCAGCATGGAAACAAAGGACTCCCCGGATGTCCCGACTCGCTCCGGGATTCTCCGCCAGCTGTTGAGCAGTTCAGCGCTCGAGCAGATTGCCCATCAGGGTGAGCTGGAAATCAAAGGCTTCAGTGAAAAAATCCAGCCATTGCGTGTATGGAAGGATGCCACTTTGCCGGTTTTTCCGGGCGTTACGGATCTGGGTGCAGTTCTGCAACAGGCCATGGAAGGAACACCAGGAGCTGCGCCGCTGGGAGCCGTCGTGCTGATGAGTGACGGCAATGACTCCGGCGGCAAAAACGCTCCGCAAATCGCCAAGCAATTCAAGCAACAGCAGATTCCGGTCACCTGTGTCGGAATCGGTACCCGCAGTCCAGCCAGGGATGTCCTTGTACGCTTTCAGCAAACGTCGCTGCAGGTTTCCCGTGACATGCCGTTTGAGCTGGCAGCCGACCTCGAAAGCAGCTATCCGGAACCCCTGACGCTGACTGCAGAACTGCTCGAAAACGGGATTGCCATTCAGCGGCAGGACGTGCAGGTCAATCCTGGGGAAAAGCAAAGCGCCCGGTTTTCCTGCAAGTCAGCGACGGCGGGTTTTCGCACCTATGGTGTCCGCATTCTGCCTCCGGCAGATGACAAGCGCAGCGACAACAACCTTGATTTCACCAGCGTCAAAGTGCAGGAACCCGACCGCTTCTCGTTGCTCTATCTCGGCGGTGCCCTGAACTGGGAATGGCGTTTTCTGCGAATTCATGCCGAACGCAACGAGCAGATCGAGCTGGCTGCCATTATTCAAAGCGGAGCGAAAAATTATTTTCGCACGGGGTTGTCTGCGGATCAGCTCAAGGGACTCGAGTCTTTTCCGGAAAACACGATCTTTTATGCAGGCTATGATGCCGTTCTTCTGGACAGCCTGGCAGCCTCGCGTTTGAGTCCAGCGGGTTGTGAAGCCCTTCTTGCTTTTGTCGAACGCAAAGGGGGCGGCCTGCTGATCACCGGTGACCCAGCCCTGCTGCCGGAGGCATTCCGTCCGATTCTGCCGTTGCATGCAGCCGAACGCATTACCGCAGTTCCGGAAAGCCGGCTGCTGCCGGATCCCGAAATTATATTCGACCGGGATGTCAATCTGGCCTTTAAGTCCGGGCGCGGAATTCCGCTGCCGGCTGGCAGTCCGATGTATCTCAGCCGGAAAATCAAACTGGGCGCCCGCCCTGCCCTCACCCTGGCCAGCCGCCCGGAACCCTTGCTGACGGTGCAAAGCTACGGTGCCGGTCGCAGCGCATTCCTGGGCATCGAGGAGACCTGGAAATGGCTTTTTGCCACGCCGGATGGTGAAAATCAGCACCGCACCTTCTGGGATTGCCTGCTGATCTGGCTGGCGGAACGTCAGCAGCCCCAGCTGCAGCCCGGCAATGAAGGCCTAAAAGTCGCCGTCGATGAAGAAACCACACTGTCAATCCATGTCCTGGGAACGGATTTCAGACCGGCTGCCGACGCCGAAGTCCAAGCCATTATCAGCAGACCCGATGGTGAAATCCGAGAAATCCGTCTGGATCCATCCGCCTCAGAACCCGGCCTCTTTTCAGCCCCGTTCCTTCCCGAGTTGCCTGGTGAATACCGCATCCGCTGGCAGGTCACCCTACCGGAACAAAACCTGGCCACGGAAACCATGCTGCTAGCTCGACAGACTGGACCGGAAATGGAAAATACGGATTATCAGGAAGAAACCCTGCGTGATATCGCCCGAATCAGCCAGGGACGATTTATTACTGCGGAAGAATTTGCTGCCGGCAAGGCAGATATCCCCCTGTCGCCCAAGCTGCCGCAGCGTCAAAGCACCCGCCCCCTGGCCTCCTCATGGCTGCTCCTGCTCCTCATTGCCGCCGCATTCTCCGCAGAATGGGGCTTCCGACGGCACCTTGGCCTGAAATAAGCTTCGTCTTTTATAAACACGAAACAACACAACAATTTTCGTTTTTTTTGTGTTTTTTCGTTGTTAAGAATTACGGTTTTGAATTCGGAATTGGCCTGGGGTCATTGCGAATTTCCGGTAGAAGCGTTTATGAAAGGCATTCAGTCCTGAGAAACGCACTTCGCGGACGATCTCGGAAATTGGCAAGTCAGTTTTTTCCAGGAGCATTTTGGCACTGTTCAGTTTCATATCCAGGATATACTGAACCGGAGAAAGATCGAACTTCTGTTTCCATTCGCGAAAAAAAGCTGAACGCGAAAAACCATAGCTGAGCGCGACCTCTTCAATACTGAAATCTTCGTTAAGGTGCAGCTGAAACCAGAGCGCGATATTTTCCAGGATAGCACTTTTATCGGCTTCTGGGGGCTTTTGCCTGGTTGCATAAAGCAGTTCCCGGTGCAGCTTGAAACAGACCCAGTCCACCTGATCAGCGACTCCGGGAGTGTGGAGTTTGAAAACCAGGCTGCGGAACTCTGAAACCAGCTTGCTGATTTTCTGCGTCATCAGAAAGCCGCTGGCGT
>JAQVUB010000372.1 GCA_028699735.1 Lentisphaeria bacterium
ATTTCACATTCCCGGCAAAGGCCGTTGTCAATCAGCTGCGCAAGAATAAGGTAAAAGTCACGATGGAAACCGGCAGGGTGACAATAAATAGGATAACCATAATGGTAATAAATCCATTTGTCATCGCCACGAGTGACATATACTGAAACTTGAAAAAGTAAATGCACATTTGTCAAATTAAACGCACCTGCCCCAGGAAAACTTGTGCGTTTAATCTGACAATGTGCGTTTAATTTGACATGAATTTTCACTGGGCATTCAAACGGACTGCTTGGCGAGTGCATTTAATCAGACAAAATGTGCATTTAATCAGACAAAAAAAAGAAAAAAATGCAGATATCCCCCTGAGGGTTCGTCCAGCCGTTTTTCGGACAAACTAAACGTACCCTCTTGTTTTCTGCAACCTCATTCTGACTAAATACGCTATTTTGCGAGGAGTTTTGGTGTCATCTGTACCTCATTTGCCGCCACCAGCCGGATTCCCCATTTTTCAATAATTCCTTTTCCGTAGAGTGCTTCGAAAAGCACAATGGCCGGTATGTCGTTGAGGCTTTCTCTCGCCAAACTATTGATATTGGACATTGCCAGGTTGACATCCTCCTGGGTAAAGTTGTCCATGCTTTCTCCTTTCGGAAAGATTTTACGTAGATTGCGATGGTTGTTTTCCACGTGTGGCTTTTGCCAGGAGGCGTTGGGATCGCAGTAGAAAATACGGGTGCGCTTTCCATCTTCGAACTGGCTTTTTTCCAACGCGTCTGGATTGGAAAACTCCGAACCATTGTCCGTCAAAATGACTGGAAACAGTTTTCTGAACCCTGGTGTTCCAAACAATATTTCCTGTTCATTGAACACGTCTATGACGGATTGCGAGGTGTTTGCGTCGCGCAGAAAGGCAAGCATCAGGCCACAGTTATTAAAATTGATTGTCAGTAGCACTTTGCCACCGATGCGCCCGAGCACGCTGTCTATCTCCACCTCCGGCATATCGGGATGTGTTTCGCAGTAGGCCTTGTAGTCGGCAAGGCAGCGTCCCTTTCGGCATTTTGTATCCACTTTGTGCACGATTCCTTTTTTTCTGCGCGGTTTCATGCGGGGTGCCATAGGCAGGTGGTGCCTCTTTGGATGTTGCAGAACGCCAGAGTTGATATACCGGTAGACGCTTTTTTGAGAGATGGTGAAGCTGTCTTTGTTGGCCACCATGATGTGATGGACGGACTGGCCCAGTTTGAGGCCAGCCGCCAAGATGTCGCCTATTTCACCACGTTCCTCCTCGGTAATGCAGGCACCCTGCCGAGAGTTGACAAGAAGTTTCCTGTAGTCGGCTTCCGCAACGTCATGGATATAGTATTTCTTCCTGAGTACACATTTGTGCTCTTGGGGACATCCATTACACACATACGGGGGCATGTCAAGTTTTTCGCAGATATCCTCACGAAAGTGAGAACACAGTTCATTACATTTTTTACAAGTGCTGCACCGTTTGCTGCACTTGAAATCCCCGCACACATTTATTCTTTGGCAGTCATGTCGATGTATGCAGCGGTTCGTCAGGCGCCCGAATGCACCTTTATCACTGTCAGCCCGATGTTTAAGTACTTCACGTGCAACGGTGGTATGCGACTTGCCGATGTTAAGGCCGATTTCTCTGAACAGTCTGCGTGTTCGAAGACCGTGCTCGATGAGCTGTCGCTGGGAATGGGTCAAGTGTGCCATGAGTTCGCTCCTGATTGTTGGGTGAACGATCATTTTTTGTTTTCAAGTCAAGCGTGCTCCTTCGCCCATGCCGAGAATATGGTTATGAAGGGCAACTTGCGTACTGCAATTTTTCATGCTTGATGGACTTCGTTTTCCGAAAAATCAAGCATCTTCGAAAAACGGATCCTCCGGGGAGTGCCCCTTTGAGTGCGGGAGTTTGCTCACTTTTTCAAAGTGGCAGTAAACTGCCGCCCCCCCCAGAACTGACCGGTCTCATTTCCTTTCCGCCGGCAATTACGATTGAGAGGGCATGGACACTTTTGAAAATGCTTTCCTGATTGATCGTCACGTCTCGGTTTTCATAACGTTTTCTCTTCCAGTTCCAAAACCTGCCAGGTTCCTGATTCATAGGCAATTAAATCGGCAGCTTCAAGTTCAGCCCGAGCCTGGCGGAGACGGTCTGCTTCCATGCCTAACCGCTTTGCGATCGAGCGTTCATTCCACCAGCTGATCCCTTCGCCATCCGAAACAACGACGAGGAAAAGGTATAAGGCCAAAGCAGCGTGTGAGCAACGTTCAACGTAATGTTCCCGGACGATCCGGTGGTCGATCCAGCCAAAGCCTGAACGGATTTGACGGATCCGATTGCCGACAAATGGCGATTTGATGATGGTTGAAGTCATTGTATTCTCCTTTTTAACTGGCTCCCATCTGACTGTCAGACAAGAAGGCACTCTACTATCCAAGGGAAAAAGGAGATCAGCAATGAGTGTCTAGTAACAAGTTGCAATATCTTCTATATAAACTGCTTATTATTTAAGCGAATGTCTAGTAACCAATTTTTTCTCCGGGAGCGAATGTCTAGTAACAAAGGAAAAAAACGGTTGGCAAACTGAAAAAAAAGGAGAGCAAGACAGACAACTGCTGCCCTTGGTCGGCATAGCGATTGAATTGCTCGCGGAGTAACTGTGGATCTGAGCAATTGCTCAATTGCGCAATGAGGCCGGTTAACACGTGACGCACAGCAGGTTCCGGCAATATCGGCACGGAAACCATTTTGGCCTGTTTTTTTTGTGCGCGAATCCGAGCCATGCCTTGCTGGCAGCGCCTGTGCTCCTTTTCACGAAAGGCAGGGTCTTCTCGACAGCACTCTGAGTACCATTTGCGCTTGCGTTCCCGGGCGCGCTCCAGTACACAGTCAGGATAAGTACAATACTTCTGGTGATGTTTATTATATCGGTCGGCAGTAAAGAAACGATCGCATTTAGGGCATTTGCGTCTACATTTGTTTCGCATAATGACAACTCCCTGCAAAGTTTTTCCTGCAGCTTCGCGAATGCGGCGTGGTTCATAAAAGCATGTTTCTGGGTAACAGTTGTGGCAATAACCGTTTCGCCGCACTCACTGGACAGGCTGGATTAACAGGTGCCTTTCACTCAAGGCGGGGAGTGCCACTTTGGAGTGCGGGAGCTTGCTCCCGCTTTCAAAGCGGCGGCAAGCCGCCGCACTCCATAGGAAACCGTTCCATCAGAAATCGCTTCTGCGGCAGCATGACCAACTCTTGGGAATTGCACCCGCAAAGTGTAACCCTGGTTTGAACCACGCCGCGAATGCCGCGAAAAAAAAACGAGGCTAAAACGGGGGAAGAATATGGGAATCAAAGGAAGAAGCGGATCTTTTTCCTGGAAATCCGCGAAGAATATTGAAGGATAATCAAACCATACAATATTGCCATCACTGCAATCGGGTATGGCAGATTAAACGCACAGCATAATTTTTGTCAGATTAAATGCGCATACCTGCTTTTGTCAGATTAAATGCGTTTGATAACATTTCAGGTGGTGCGTTTAGTTTTTCAATTGGCA
>JAQVUB010000373.1 GCA_028699735.1 Lentisphaeria bacterium
CCGTCCGTATTCCGTCGATCGAGTTAAAACCAGCAAAACCAGCAAAACTGGAGAAGGGTTAATTTGGGGACTGGTTCTATCCGTGTTCCGTCCGTGTTCTAAAACTTTGGTTGTGACCGCCAGTCCATGTTTTTCCGTGCCTTTCGTGGTTAAAAACCTTTTGGGAGAATGAAAAAGCCCTCGTGAAGAAACATAAAATTTCGTTTTTTTTGTAGCTAATGTAAGGATGTTTTCCCTACTTTTCGGATGGGGATGTCTGATATTTGCTGTAGCTGTTGTTTGATGGAAGCGCAGGTATAATTGCCGGAATGCACCATCGAGGCGACTAGGGCAGCATCGGCTTTGCCCTCGGTGAAGGCTTCGAGCAGGTGTTCGACTTTGCCGGCGCCGCCGGAGGCAATCACCGGCACCGGTACCGCCTCGGAAATTTGCCGGGTGATATCGAGTTCATAGCCATTCTGGACGCCATCGGTATCGATGGCATTCAGGCAGATTTCACCGGCACCCAGTTCGACGGCATGACGAGCCCAGGCCACCGCATCCAGCGAAACCGGCTGACGCCCTCCACGGGTCACTACCTGATACCCCGATGGAAAGTTTTTAGAAACGCCGACTTTGCGGGCATCGAGACCCAACACAATACATTGCCGGCCAAAGGCCCGCGAACCAATGCGGAGAATTTCAGGATTGTCAACGGCCAGGGAGTTGACCGACACCTTGTCGGCTCCGGCAAGCAAGACTCTGCGCATATCCTCGACATTGCGCAGGCCTCCACCGACGCAAAACGGGATGAAGACGCGTTGGGCGACCGCCTCGACCATGGCAATATCAATGGACCGGTTTTCGGCGGATGCGGTAATATCGTAAAAGACCAGTTCGTCTGCGCCCTGGCGACAGTATTCTTCAGCCATGGTGACCGGATCGCCAACATCGACATTACCGGCAAAACGAACGCCTTTGGTCACTCGTCCATCGCGGACATCCAGGCAAACTATGATTCGTTTCATCAACATGAAATCGTTCCATCCCAATGCAAAAAATTATTCAGCAGCTGCAACCCGCAATCACCGGAACGCTCCGGATGAAACTGGGTTGCAACCAGCGAAGCAGAAGATACTGCAGAGGTAAATTCCAAACCGGCATATTCGGTCAGACCACAGGTCAGGGAAACTTCGGCAGGAGACACATAATACGAATGCACAAAATAAAAGGCATCGCCACTTTCAATGCCTTGAAAAACCGGATGCGAGCGCGTAAAAGTCACCGCATTCCAGCCCATCTGGGGAATTTTAATCCGTTGCTCTGCAGGAAATTGAAAAGGAATGACCTTTCCCGGCAGCAAGCCCAAAGCCTGCTGATTATCATCCTCGGCACTCGAGTCGAAAAGCAGCTGCATCCCAAGGCAGATGCCCAGGATCGGCCGGTGCTCGGAGAAGGCCTGCTGCAGCAGGCGGTCAAAACCTCGTGTGCGGATACCCTCCATACCACTGGCTGCAGAACCCACGCCCGGAAATACCAGGCGATCCGCGGTTTCGGCCTCGGCGGCCGTCCCGGCAACCACAGCCTGGACTCCGAGGCGTTCAAACGCCAGCCTGACACTAGTCAGATTGCCGGCACCATAATCCAATATCGCTAACATGCTTTTACTCTATATAAACAAACATTAAAAAACAGTAAAGGATTTTTTTAACAACGAAAAGACACAAAAAGCCCCGAAAAAATTTCATGGAAGCGGCGTTGACTGTTTGCCATGCGTCGTTCTTCCCATGAAATTTTTTCGGGTCATTTTGTGTCTTTTCGTTGTAAAAAAACACTTTTCATTCCCATTCGATGGTGGCTGGGGGTTTACTGGTTATATCGTAGACGACCCGGTTGACTCCCCGCACTTCATTAATGATGCGGTTGGCGATGCGTTGCAGCAGAGGATGCGGCAGATTGACCCAATCGGCAGTCATGCCATCCTGGCTTTCGACTGCGCGCAAGGCAATGATATAATCGTACGTTCGCAGATCGCCCATCACGCCAACTGTCCGCATGGGAATAAAAATGGCAAAGGCCTGCCAGATTTTTTCATAAAGGCCGGCCTGGAAGATTTCGTCCGTAAAGACGGCATCCGCCTCGCGCAAAATAGCCAGGGTTTCCCGGGTGACGGCTCCGAGATGCCGAACGGCCAGACCAGGTCCCGGAAAGGGCTGCCGCATCAGCACCTGTTCCGGCAACCCCAGCTGCCGACCGACTTCCCGGACTTCATCCTTGAAGAGGCAGGCCAGAGGCTCCAGCAACTCAAACTTCAAATCTGCCGGAAGGCCGCCGACATTGTGATGGCTTTTGATGACTGCAGATGGATTCCCGTTGATGGAAATACTCTCAATGACATCCGGATAGGTTGTGCCCTGCGCCAGAAACCTTGCTTCCCCGATCGAACGGGCTGTATTGGCAAAGACTTCAATGAATTCACGCCCGATAATCTTGCGCTTCTGCTCGGGTTCCTCGATCCCGGCCAGCTTCTCCAGAAACCGCTCGCTGGCATTCACGCTGTAAAGCTTCATCTGAAAATTTTCGCCGAAGAGTTGTTCGACCTGTTCGGGCTCGTTCTTGCGCAGCATCCCATTATTGACAAAGATGCAGTTCAGCTGCGTTCCAATGGCTTTGTGAATCAGAGCCGCCGCTACCGAAGAGTCCACTCCGCCGGAAAGCCCCAGAATCACAAGGTCACTGCCAACACGCCTGCGAATGCTTTCCACCGTGTCGGCAATAAACGTACTCATGCTCCAGTCGCCTGAACAGCCACAAATCCGCCGGCAGAAATTCTCCAGAATCCGCATGCCATTTTCAGTGTGAACGACTTCCGGATGAAACTGAATGCCATAGATTTCACGTCCAGCCAGCGCAATCGCCGCATTTTCGGTATTGGCGGTAGAGGCCAGAACGACGGTATCATCGAGGGTCTTCAGCACCTTGTCGCCATGGCTCATCCAGACATTCAACGGACTCTTCACACCCGCAAAGAGCTTACCCTGCTCCTTGATGTGCATCTCCGCACGCCCGTACTCCCTGGATTTTGAAGGGGCTACCTGCCCGCCCAGCGTATGAATCAAAAGCTGCATCCCATAACAAATCCCCAAAACCGGAATCCCCAGCGAAAAGATATCCGCATCGATCTGCGGGGAGCCTGCAGCATAAACGCTGGCCGGACCGCCGGAAAGGATGATCCCCGAAGGCGGATCGGCTTTCAGCTCAGCAGCCTTCGTCGTAAAAGGCACGACCTGACTGAATACGTGGCATTCGCGAATCCGCCGCGCAATCAGCTGACTGTACTGCGAACCAAAATCATATACAACAATGCGTTCATGTTTCTGTGACATGGGAACCTTTTTTTACAACGAAAAGACTCGAAAAGTTTTAAGGGCTTGCTGCTTGGTTGTATGGGGCTGCTTGGTCAAAACGCATTCAACATTCAGCATTCAACATTCAGCATTCAGCATTCAGCATTCAGCATTCAGCATTCAGCATTCAGCATTCAGCATTCAGCATTCAGCATTCAGCATTCAGC
>JAQVUB010000374.1 GCA_028699735.1 Lentisphaeria bacterium
TTGCAGCTTTTGTCACGCCTTCTGCCAGGGTTGCAGGTCGATTGCTATGATATTGGTACGGAAGCAGGGCAGTTGATGCTGCAGCGCGCCCGGGAGCAGCTGAAGATTCCGCTGAATGATGAGAATCTCACTCCAATGGTCGCCTGGCAGGATGGCTACATTGCGAAACGGCTGGCGCGTGCGGAGGAATTGCAGGCTGTACTGCGTCCGGCTTCCGACGATATTTTCTGGACGAAAGCGGTTACTATGCAGGAACGTCAGGCATTGCAGCGCAGTCAGGGAAATCTTCTGCAGCAGGCCACGCTGACGGTGATTGCGGTTGCAGGATTGATTGACGGGATCAATCCCTGCGCCTTTGCCACTTCGATTTTTCTGATAGGTTATCTGCTGTATCTGAAAAGGCGTCCACGGCAAATTATTCTGGTGGGAGTTTGTTTCTGTGTTGGCGTCTTTGCCAGTTACCTGCTCTTTGGTCTGGGTTTCTCCTTCCTGATCGATTTTCTCGGGCGCATGATCTGGGTAAAACCGCTGCTTTATCTGCTGTTCGGCCTGGCGGCTCTTTTGCTGGCAGTGCTGCATATACGCGATGCCTGGCGTTTTCGCGCCAGCGGCAAAAGTTCCGATATGGATTTAGGGTTGTCCCAGCAGACGCATCGGCGGATTCATGATCAGATCAAGAAGCTGACTGCGGTTCAGTCCCGGCTGCTGATTCCGGCGGCCTTGCTTCTGGGCATCGTTGTTTCCTCGATGGAACTGGCTTGTACCGGGCAAATCTATCTGCCGACTTTGGCAGCGATCAACAGCGCCGGAGTCAATCTTCGCGCTTTCAGCCTGCTGCTCCTGTATAATTTTTTCTTCATCATTCCCTTGTTGATCGTTACCGGCCTGGCGGCACTGGGTATCGGCGGCAAGGCGCTGGCCGGCTGGGCAAGACGCCATGTCTTCCCGACAAAAATTCTGATGGCGTGGCTTTTCACCTGTCTGGCTGCATTAATGTTTGCTTTTGCCTGGAAGGAGAGACCCTCCACTCAGGTGGAAGTTTCGCAGGCGGTTGACTGCCTGCAGACACTTCCGAACCCTGATGCGTCCGTCGAAGCCCGGGAGTAGCTGATGAAGATTTTTCCGTTGGCATGGCTTGTCCTGTTTTGCACGATTTCCTGCCTGACGGCGGAAACTGTCAGCAACGCAGCACCGGCGACACATATTCTCTTTCAGGTATTGGCAGCAGAATCGTTACAGATGGGGCAGATACTGGATCGGGAACAACGTGATTTCAGCTTTCGCCTGAAGAATATCCAGGTGACTCCTTTGAAATTGCAGCAGGTGCGTGTTACCTGTCCCTGTTTGCAGATATTGGAAGCCCCGCTCGATCTTCAGCTCACGCCTGGGGAAGAATGTCTTATACGTGGTCGTCTCGATGCCGGAAAACTGTCTGCCGGAAAATTCAGTCGTTTGATCTTGCTTGAGTTTGAGGGTTTTGAACCGCAACCTGTGTTTGTCAGTGGTGAAAGTGTTTCAATGCTCGAGATCGAACCTGGTTCCGTTCTTGATTTGGGTACCTTTGCCGGTGTTGAAGTTTCCTGGACGCGCAAGGTGCGGATACGTTCCCGGTTTACAGCTGAAAAACCACTTGAATTGCTGGAGCCGGTTGCGGACCGGTATTTTGAATATGAATTGCACTGCCAGGATGCCTCGGAATATGAGCTAACGGTTCGTCCGAAACTGCCTTTGCCGCAAGGGATTTTGCGGCATACGATGCAGATTCCGACCCGGGGTATAGACCGTTATGGGCCGGTCGAGTTGCGGATTTCCGGAACGGTCACCGGGTGGGCTCTGGCAGTCAGAGGCAGGATACTGCCCGTGGATTTGAAGCAGAAACAGGCGGATGGAGGATATTCCGGAGAAGTGAAAATTATAGCCGAGGAAGGCGGGGCTGTCCGGGGACGCAGGCGGGTTGTCGATGCCCAAAAAGAAAAGTCTTCGAGCCGTTTTCGATCTGTTTCAGAGGATGAAAAGGCGGCTTCGTTATTGACAAAGCTGGAGACCTGGCAGAAGATTTCCAGTGAAATCGAGGTTGCCCTGCCAGAAAAGGTCATCCTTGAGAAAATACCTCAATCCGATGGTATCGTCATGCAGTTCAAATTCCCGGCTGAATTTTTCAGGGGGGATTCATCTTCTTCGCTGTCGATCCATTATCGGGATCGAAAACTCGCTGTGTTGAATATTGTTGGCAGAGAATGACAGAGAATATGCCTTTCCAGAAGTTGATCGCCTGACAAACAAAAACGCCCGGAAAACGGTGGCGTTTTCCGGGCGAAGAACGGGGCTGCTTCGCTTATTTGAGCAGGCGTTGCGGGATATTGACGTTGCGGGTGAGGTCGTCGATGCTTTCGCGTTCGCGGATCAGGTCATGGTTTTTGCCGTTGACGAGGACTTCGGCGGGGCGCAGGCGTCCATTGTACTGATAGCTCATGACATAGCCGTAGGCGCCGGCATTTTCGACGACGATCAGATCGCCGAGGGAGATGCCCGCGGGCAGGGGACGATCCTTGACCCAGAAGTCGGTATTTTCGCAGACTTGTCCGCAGAGTCCGAGAGGGGTTTTCGGTTCGTCTTCGCGGCCATTGACGTAGATATGATGATATGCGCCATACATGGCGGGACGTGCAAGGGTATTCATGCTGACATCAGTTCCGATAATGCGGCTGTAGCTGTCCTTGATGGCGTGTACCGTGCCGATGATATAGCCGGCATCGCCGACAAAGTAGCGGGCCGGCTCCATCATCAGACGCGGCGGCTTCAAGCCATATTCGGCAATTTTTTTGCGGAAGACAGCGGCAACCATCTCAGCTGCTTTTTCAATGTCCAGCTGGTGATCTTCGTGTTTGTAGGGGATGCCCAGACCGCCGCCCAGATCAATGAACTCGAAGTTGATGCCGAGCTCTTTGCCGGCTTTGCCGATGATGTCCATGACCAGCTCCGTGATGAAACGGAAGTATTCCGGATCACGGATGCAGGAACCCGGCATCATATGCGCGCCAAAACGGGTGATGCCGGCCTCTTTGGCCTGGCGGTAAGCATCGAGTACCTGATCGGGATGCGTGCCGAATTTAGCGCCGGGTCCGGCATTGGTGACGAATTCGCCGACTTCGCTTTTGCCATAGCCTGGATTGACGCGGAAAGAGAGCAGTTCCGGGCGACCGAATTTCAGGACTCTTGGCAGCAGGGAGGGGTCATCGAGATTGAAGATGACTCCGCTTTTGAGTCCCTGGCGGATATCGTCATCGGAGAGGAAATTACCGCTGAACATGACATTTTCGCCGCCGAGTCCGAGTTTTTGTGCGAGCAGGATTTCATTGACGCTGGCGGCATCTATTCCGGCTCCTTCCTGGCGCAGGATATTGGCGACGGCCAGGTTGTTGTTGGCTTTGATGGCGTAGAAGAAGCGGAAATCGGGATAGTATTTTTGGAAAGCCTTCAGGGCTCTGCGAAAGTTGTCACGGATGCGGTTTTCTTCGTAGACATAAGTCGGCGTGCCATA
>JAQVUB010000375.1:0-1295 GCA_028699735.1 Lentisphaeria bacterium
AATTCTTGTACATTTCAGTCCACTCTTCATGCTCACCGGCTGCCGCTGCTTTCAGATTAGCGGCAGTATCACCAATTCCACCCAACAGCTTGAACCACAGCTTGGCATGCTCTTTCTCATTGCCGGCCGTCTCTTCAAAAATCGCGGCAATCTGCTCATAGCCCTCTTTGCGGGCTACACTGGCAAAATAGCTGTATTTGTTGCGGGCCTGGGATTCCCCGGCAAAAGCATACTGCAGATTCGCTTCCGTCTTGCTTCCTTTCAAATTCGCCATGCGTCAACCTCCATAAAACTTGATGTGATTCTTTTAAAAGCAAACCAGCTTTTAAGACTGCTGTTTAATGTGTACATTATTAGAAATTTTTCAAATGCACACACCCAAAAAAACGAAAAAAACGTTCTATGAAACGTAATGCGACAGCAAAGCTGGGAACTGAGAATTTTTTTGAACAACAAAATGCACAAACTGACCCGAAAAAATTTCATGGGAAGAGGCTTTGACTGCGAAGATGCGTCGTTATTCCATGAATTTTTTTCGTGTCCTTTCGTGTCTTTTCGTTGTAAAAAAATACCCCGTCACCCAGGTTCACGGACGCAGTACTTTGAAACAGGGAGGAAACAAAATGTCGGAAATTCTTGTCGCCAGCGGCAATTTACATAAAATCAGGGAAATGCAGGCAATCCTGGCACCGCATGGCATCAAACTGCTGTCGCCACAGGAAGCCGGGGGCATACCGGAGGTCATCGAAGATGGCACCAGCTTTGCTGAAAATGCGATCAAAAAAGCACTTGAAACGGCTCGCGCAAGCGGCAGAACAGTGCTAGCCGATGATTCCGGACTCGAGGTCGAAGCGCTCCATGGCGAACCTGGCATCTATTCGGCGCGTTATGCCGGTGAAGGCGGCAACGATGGACGTAATGTGCAAAAACTCCTGCTGAAACTGCAAGGATGTGACATGCGCCGGGCCCGTTTTGTCTGCGTCATCGCGGTGGCCACTGCTGAGGGCCTGATCGGAACTGCCGAAGGCGAAATTAAGGGGCAAATCACCCGCAGCCCGGCCGGCACCGGCGGTTTCGGCTACGATCCCGTCTTCATCCCCGACGGCTTCCAGAATACCTTTGCCGAACTCCCCGAGGAATGCAAGAACCAGCTCAGCCACCGTGCCCGCGCTCTCCAGGCCGCCCTGCAGCAAGGCCTGCTCATGTGAATAAATGCACCCCTGCCACGACTGTTCGGGCATGGCAGCGCAAATGAACATCGCAACCGGGCCGGTTGCGCCACTTTTTAAACCTGC
>JAQVUB010000375.1:1395-3529 GCA_028699735.1 Lentisphaeria bacterium
GCGCCATGCGCTCTTCGGCAGTCAGCTGCCAACATTCACGCCTGCGTTGCCTCAAAACTGCTTCATCGTCCTGCATGGCGACTTTCCTTGATTGCTATAAATTCAGCCATGGACAACAACGTAATATCCAGCCAGCAAAATGCAAGAAAAAAAGGGGCTTCCCCCGGAATCCAAGCTTCCGTGTAATACGTCAGCGAATGCCTTTCGATCGGGCGTGCTGCGCCTTCGACTTCACGATGCTCGTTCCTCCCCGCTACTAGTGTTTTTCCTCCGCCGGAACCCTATGAACAGGCAGCCCACCCAGGTTAAGATGAAATTTATCCTGCAGATGTTTTTGCAGGTTTTCGAAGGAACAGGAAGAACTTCTTGGATAGAAAGGCATGCGCCCGGTCTGCCGCATCCAGTCACCATACTTGAAATTGAATGTCCCCCTGGCAGTAATGAATTGCCCCCACCATCCGTAGTTCCATTGCACATCGGTGTTTTCCGGGCCAAGATTGTCATGCCATTCCTGAGGAAAAAGTTCAAGCCACCGCGGCAGGGAATTCAGCCATGTCGTCGTGGCCAGGCGGCTGCACCCGTATTTTTCCTGTGTCTGACGCATCAATTCCCACAAACAGCCCGGCATATACTGGGGGTCTGCAAAAATGGATTCCGGCTGCAGTGCATTGGCAATATGAAATGAAGCGGTTTCATGCTTTGCACCATCGCTGTATTCATTGTAGCGCAAACTGCCGCACTGGTAGCCGGCAAGCCGGCTGCTGTCCGCATAATCTTTTCCCACGCGTTCATCTATCGTTTTGCGAAACAAGGCAAAGCCCGCATCCTCAAACTCCGTCGGCACATCGTGAAATTGATCGTAGATTTTCTGCAAAGCCCGTTCAAGTTCCAGCCATGCCGTACAGTCAAAATCCGGTTTTGGAGGATTAAGCAAACCGCTGTTGATGGAAGTCTTGCGGTAAATGTCAATTCTTTTGCGCAATACCTCCTGCAAACTTTCCCCGGGGTGATCGGAAAGCCAGTTCCTCAGAAAAAAAAGTTTCAGACGTACCATCTGATATAGATATTCGCGGTGTTCTTCCAGCGTCTTTTGTATCGCCATGTTCGGACTCCTTGTTCTTCCCTATTGGGAAGGGGATTTGATTGTGGGAATGCGTTGCTCATCCCATGAAATTTTTTCGGGTCGTTCGTGTTTTTTCGTTGTAAAAAACTGTCATCCAGGTTCATTTGACGCATTACCAGTCGGTTTATTTTCACTATTCATCTTGCAGGATGGCGCCATATACTTCAAGTTTTGCCTGGAGCCGGGAAATATCCACCAGGCTGTTTTCATCAGCAAGAGTTGCGGCAATGCCCGCTGCCTCGCCCAATGCCATCCCGGGAGCCATGCGGCGCAGCGATGAATGCGCAGTATGATCCGCAGAAATCCCCCGGCCGGTAACCAGCAAATTCGTTATCTGACGGGGCATCAGCGACCGGAAAGGAATTGCGAAACTCTTTTTCAAGCCCGAGTATACCAAACTGGTACCGTGAATGTCAATTGGACAACTGCTGCGCGCAACCGTATCTGGAAACTCCTTGCCGGAAGTGACATCCCCCCCTGTCAAAAAATACTCGCCACGGATTCTGCGGCTCTCCCGAACCCCGAGGGACGGCGCAGTCTGTTCGATGTAGGCCTTGGCGCAACCGGGTACAAACTCCCGGAAAACGCGCAGGATTTCCCAAGCCTGCTCACGGCAGGTGCAGGTGTTTTTAGCCAGAGCTTCCGGAGCCAGGCCGTCGGCATCCCCGACCTCGGTCATATTCAGACAAAGCGTATTTTCCCGCGGATGATTGAAAATCGTTGCTGCGCGATAGTTGTTTGCCCGATGCTCCTGCCAATTTTCCTGGTATGAACTTGCAAAAAGCTCCTCTTTGCACACTCCGCTCAGGATAAACATCAGTGAGATTCCCTGCCTTTCCACAAAACACGGTGCGCCAGCTGCGTTTGCCAGTGCACAATCCCCTGTTGCGTCAATATATCTTCCCGCGGAAAACTCGTGCATTCCCTGATTGGAACAACCCTGAATGCTTTGAATTCTCCCGCCCTGTGTGTTTGCCCCGCACAACATGATCCCGTAGAACAAGTCAATGT
>JAQVUB010000376.1 GCA_028699735.1 Lentisphaeria bacterium
GGGGGGAAGGTAAGTTGTAAGTTGTAAGTTGTGGGGGACGGGAGCGGGGAGCAGGCTAAAGCCCGTACTACATACGCGTACATGCCGCCCTGTTGCCTTTGGGGAAGGGGGCAAAAAAAACGCTCCCGCTGCAAAGGAATTCGTGCAGGGGGAGCGTGCAGGCTTTTTATGGTCAGCCCTTCAACATGGCATCGAGGATATACCAGTTGAGTTCTTCATAGTCACTGGCAGCGACCAGTTTTGCAATCTTTGCTTCATCCAGCGAACGGGAAATCGCCAGCAGTCTGAGGAATACTTTGCGGCTGTAATCAAGGTGTTTGAGATCGGCGCCCTCTTTTTGCGTGCGCATGACTTTGACATCCAGACCGACCCACTCACCGTCGTTACCAAAGCCATGCTGATCAAGCACCCGCACCTGATTGAGGGCGCGACGCGGGTCAACGGCGCCGAAGGTGAGATCCTGGTCAAACTTCAGGCTGTTCTGGTCGTTCAGATGGACACTCCAGAGCTTTTTATGCGCCAGGGCAAAGCCCATTTCGTCCGACGGTGAAAGATTGGCCAGCAGTGCATGGGCGGTTTCAATCAGGCAGCCCACCCGTGCGGGAGCGTTGGTCAGCAGCCCCATGGCAATGGCATGGCCAATCGTCGGAATGTAGGTGTGATCCATCGGCTCATTGGGCTTGGCCTCGATCATAACCCGGATGTCCTGGTCATAATCCAGCATCGTCTGCAAAGCATCCGCAATGCGCTGCGTTGCCAAAACCGGATCTTTGGATTCCCGGATGTAGGTGCCTTCCCGTGCCAGCCATAGCACAATATTACGGGTGCCAAGAGCCTTTGCGATATCGATGGTGCGTTTGCTGCGCTCGATCGCATATTTGCGGCAGTCTGCGCAATTATTGGTGTAACCTCCGTCGATGGTATGGGGATCAAACCACATGCGTGGAGCGACGAATTCAGCAACCAGGCCATGTTCATCGAGCGTCTTTTTCACTTGGCCGGCTTCTTTGATAATCTCAGAAGCGGATTTGTCGTTAAGATTGGGAACGGCATCGTCATCATGAAACTGAACGCCGTCAAAACCCATTTTTTTGTAGGCGGCAAGTTTCTCATTGAAGGAAATACTGCGGCGAACCTCAGGACCAAAGGGGTCCGCGCCTTCGTGAATGTTCCAGGGGCCAAATGAAAAACGGAAGGTACCTTGCATGATCTTTTTTCTCCTTGTTAATGTGGCGCAACCGTCCCGGTTGCAAAAAACAGAACTCCGGCTAAATATAATTCCTACAAAGTAGATTTTCTTCCCTGTTATTTTTAACAACGAAAAGACCCGAAAAAACACGGAATCTGTTTGTAGTTTTCGACAAAGGTGATAGATTTTCTTAGCGTCTTTTTTTTTGTGTCTTGTTTTTTGTGTAGTTATGCCTTTCATCGAAACATCCAGTTACCAGGCTCCGTTTTTCAGCGGAAATGCTCATTTTCAGACGGTCATTCCCAGTTTTTTCCGCAAAGAGGAGGATTTGGCTTATGATCGGGAGGCTTTTGAGGCTCCGGATGGGGATTGTCTGTATCTGGACTGGGCAAAATGCGGTCGGCCGACAAAAGATCTTCTGATTATCAGTCATGGTTTGTGCGGTCATACCAAACGGCATTACGTCATCAGCCTGATTCGCAGTTTTCAAGCGATCGGATTTGATTGTCTTGCATGGAATTTCCGGATTACCGGGCAATGTCCCAATCGCCTGTTGAAAATGACCACCAGCAATTCGACGGATGAGCTGGACTGGATTACCCGTCATGCGATTGCCAAAGGGGGATATCGAAGGGTTTTGCAGGCTGGCTACAGCATGGGCGGCAATATCTGCCTGCTTTACCTCTCTCGTGAGGCGGAACGGATTCCTTCGGAAGTTGCCGGCGGTGTGGCTTTTTGCGCGACTATTGACATACCGGTATGTACGGAGCTGCTGGATTCCACAGCCGGGAAATTGTACACAAAATACTTTTTGAAAAAGTTGATGCGGGGTTTGCAGGAGAAGCAGAAGCAGTATCCCGATCAGGTTGATTTGCGGACCTTGTCGGAAGTGAAGACTTTTCGTGATTTTGATGATTGCTTTACGGCGCCATTGATGGGTTTCCGGGATGCGGAAGATTACTGGCATCAGTCCAGTGCCTGCCGCTGGCTGCAGCATCTGAAGGTGCCGACGCTGCTGGTGAATCCTGCCAATGATCCGTTTCTGGGCGGGCAGTGTTATCCGGTGGAGCTGGCGTGCAAAAGCCATGCGCTTTATCTGGAGATCCCGAAAGAGGGCGGGCATTGCGGTTTCATTACCTCGAAAGGACATGAATGGTGGCCCGCTTGCCGAGCCAAAGAATTTTTCAAGGAGGTCGTTTCCAATCGCTGCTTCAGTGAACCTGGATGACATTGGGATTTTTTTTAAACCACGAAAAACACAAATCGTGAATTTTGTGGTTAAAAAGAATTCCTCTGTTACCCGGGTTCATGGAAGCAACATGTTAGTCACACAGGGAGTAGGAGCTGCTCTCAACAACCAAAAGGAGAACTTTCCATGATTATTGTCAGTATTGCACGTGAAATGGGATCGTTTGGTGATGAAATTGGTCAGAGAGTGGCCAACCTGTTGCAGGGTCCCCTGCTGGACAAGACCTTTCTGGAGAAGCGCTGCTGTGAATTTGGAGCGGATCCGAAGACCCTGGAACGCTATGATGAAAAGAAGCCTGGCTTTTTTGCATCGTTTTCTGCGGATCAGGATTTTTATCTGCACATGTTGAAGGCGGTTCTCTTCCAGGAGGCGCTGAAGAGTTCCTGTGTCATTTTGGGTCGCGGCGGTAATTTTCTGCTGAAGCCTTTGCCGAATTGCCTGCGCATCCGGGTGATTGCGCCACGGGATCTGCGAATTGCCCGGGTTGCGAAGCATTTCAACTGCAGCGAGGAGAAGGCGGCGAAGATGGTCAATCAGAGCGACCGGGATCGAGCCGGCTTCTGCCAGTATCATTTCAACCTCGACTGGCGTGATGACAGCGAATATCATGCCGTCCTGAATACCGAATTTCTGGACATTGAAAATGCGGCAGCACTGATCAAGATGCTTTGTGAGCGCCTGATTACCAGCGATGCGGAAAAGGCCGGGGAGACCATGCTGAAAAACCGCATCATGGCTCAGGAAATCGCCAAAAAAATTCTTTTTGAGAAGGAACTCTCGATTCAGTTTTTGGAAGTGCAGTGCAAAGAGGGCAAAGCGATTTTGTTTGGGGTGACCGGGTCGGAAGTCCTTTGCCGTCAGGCGAAGGAAGCAGCCCAGGAAGTCGATGACGTCAAAGAAGTCGAAAACCGAATTCAGGTCATCCGCGAGCAGCCTTTCCGCAGAATGTGATTTTTTTAACAACGAAAAAACACAAAAAGGCACGAAAAAGGGGATATGGATTTTTTACGCTTACATGGGAAGAACATTGTTTTGATGGGGGTTGCGAACCGTCGCAGCGTGGCCTGGGCGGTGGCCGAAGTCTTGCGGG
>JAQVUB010000377.1 GCA_028699735.1 Lentisphaeria bacterium
CCAAGGTAAGTTTTTTTTAACCACGAAAGGCACGAAAAAACACAAAATTTTTTTTTTGAAATTTTCGTGTCTTTTCGTGCCTTTCGTGGTTAAAAAATCTGCCCCCTGCCCCCTGCCCTATGTTTATCGAATTCATTACATCACGCTGGAGCATACTGATTGGGCTGCCGATCCTTTTCATGATCGTATCCCTTTTGCTGACCCGTGCTGGCCTTGCCCTGCTGCCACGCTGGGGCTTTATTGACCATAATTTTGGCGGACGGCATATTCACGAGAGACCGATTCCGCGTGGCGGGGGTGTAGCGGTCATTGTTGTGTATACGATTGGTCTTTTGCTGTTTCAGCATGTGCAGAGGCATTGCCAGGCACCCGTTATTCCGCTTGAAAATCTGAAGCTGTTCTGGCCCTTGCTGATTCTGGTACCAGTCGGCCTGATCGATGACAAATGTGGCATGCCCGCACGCTGGAAATTACTGGCGCAAGTAGCGGCAGCACTGCTGGCATGGTACTGCGGCATCCGCCTGGATTCCCTGTTTGGCCTTCAGTTGCCGCTATGGCTCAGCGCGTTTTTGACTACATTCTGGATCACTTTCATCATTAATGCTTTTAATTTGATTGACGGGATCGACGGCCTGGCCAGCGGAGTCACCGTCATCTCGGCCATTTGCCTCGGCGGCATTATGCTGCTGACGCGCAATCAGGCCGGCGCCCTGATGATGTTCTGCCTAGCAGGAGCATGTCTCGGATTCCTACGCTACAACATCCACCCAGCCAGCATTTTCCTGGGCGATACCGGCAGCATGTTCCTGGGCTATATGATGGGCTGCCTGGGCATTCTGACCTGCACCAAAATGGCCACCATTCCGGCACTGCTGATCCCCCTTCTGGCCTGCGGAATCCCTGTTCTCGATATCACTCTGGCAGTGTGGCGGAGGATCACAAAAAAGCTGTTGAACTGGCATGATCCGACCATTGGCATTATGACGCCGGACCGGGAGCATCTCCATCACCGCCTGCTTAAATACTATCACAACAACCAGCCCAAAACGGTCATAACCCTGTATTTTCTGGCGCTGATGCTGGGAATAATGGCCTTGCTTTGCACCTTTATTCCGAGACATCTGCCGATCCTGGCCTTTCTGACTGCATTAGCGGCGTTCAGCTTGGTCATACACCGTTTGGCCATCATCGAACTGTGGAATTCCTCAAAGCTCTTTTTCGGCAATTTTGCCTTGGCTCGCACCGGCATTGTCCTCAATGTCCTGCATCCACTTTGGGACCTGCTGGTCATCTCCGGAGCATTTTTTCTGGTCGCCCAGCGCCATGACGTAGCTCTGATGCACATAGCCCAATGGATCGCACCGGTCTATCTCGCACTGCTCCTGTCAAAAAGCTATCAGACTTTCTGGAATCATCCGGAACAGGGAGACTACTTCCGGCTCTTCCGCACAATCAGCCTCGGATTCCTCGCATCCTGGACCCTGAATTCTCTCAGCGCCACCCTCGATCTCGGCGGCAAAGAATTTTTCTTTGCATTCTGCATGACTTTCACCGGGCTCGAAGCCGAACGCCTCGCACTCTACTTCATCCGCATGGAACTGATTAAACAGCATACACGCTCGCCACTGCGCGGGACTCCTCCGCAAAATGTCCTGCTTTATGGGGTTGGCCTGGGCTGTGCGACCTACCTCAACTACCTCCTCGATCATGTCAAAAAAGCGACCAATGAGAAGATCCTCGGAATAGTCGACCGCGATCTTACTTTCCGATACGGATACTGCTACGGTTATCGAGTCCTCGGAAGCCTTGACAACCTCCAGGAAATTTATCGGGCAACTCCCTTTCAGAAGATCGTCCTCTGCAAAGATGACCTGACTGCCACCGAAAAAAGCTTTCTGACTGACTTCTGCCGTGACCAAAATATCACCATAACCCGGTTCTCCTACAGCGAAACCACAGAATCGGTTTTTTAACAACGGAAAAACACGAAAAGAGACGAAATTTTTCTGAAGGAAGCCTCATGTGGAATTCACCGATCATATTAGCCGGCTTGTTGTTTACTCTGGCAATTTCTCTGCCGGCTCAGGAATCTGCCGTTCAGGAAAAACTTTGGGAAGAAAGCAATCGGCAGAATCCCGGCCTGGCCATGCAGGATATCAAGGCGTTTTATCAGGAATACGCCCCGGAACTGCTGAAGGAATTGGCCGAAAATGCACGCCAATGGCCTGATCAGACCGCGGGATTCCTGCAACAGCTTGTCGATGGATACCGGGAACTGCAGAAAATCCGCAAGGAAAATCCCACCCTGTATCAGTGGCAGTTGCGACGCCTTGGCGACGAAGTCAAAATCCGGCGCATCGGCAACGAAATCAAACAACTCGATGAGTTCTTGCGCGATAAAAGTGCTGCCGAAGAACCCGCCAGAGTCCTCGAACTTCATCAGAAAAAACAGGAACTGAAAAAATTGCTGGAGGAGGCCTTTCTGGCATCGCAACAGCATCAGCAAATCGAAATCAACCGGCTCGAAGCCGAGATGAATATGCTCAAACAACTCCTCGAAGAACGAAACGCAAGCCGAGAACTCATCCTCAAGGAACAATATCGCAAATTGACTCATTCGGAATGGTAAAAAGTGATTTTTTTACCACGAAAAGCACGAAAAGACACGAAAAAATTTCATGGGAAGTGGCTTTGACTGCAAGATTGCGTTGTTCATCCCATGAAATTTTTTCGTGTCTTTTCGTGCTTTTCGTGGTTAAAAAAGATGATTGACATGCACTCGCATATCCTGCCGGGAATCGATGACGGTGCCGCCTCGCTCGAAGAGTCCGTCGAAATGGCACGCATTGCCTGTGCCAATGGGATCACTGCGATGGTTGCCACTCCGCATGGCCCGGGAAAAGATCTGGCAGAGAGTCTGCGCCGACGCGATGCCGCTTTGGCCGAACTGCGTCAGGCTCTCGCGCGTGAAAACATTCCGTTACGCCTGATACCCGGCATGGAATTCATGGTCACGGATAATATCATGGAACTGGCCTGCAAATACCCTGACGGATTTTATGGCGGAGCAGAACAACCATCGAGAATGCTCTTGCTCGAACTGTTCCCGGGCTATGACCTGAAATTCTGCAAAGACCTCCTCTTTCAGGCACAATTGAAAAATATCCAGATGGTACTGGCGCACCCCGAAAGATATTCCGGCTTCCTGCAAAATCTCGACTTGCTCGAAGAGTTACTTGATAAAGGAATGATCCTCCAGTTCAATGCCGCTTCCTTGAAAAAAAGCTGGTTCCATCTGCGCCGCAAAAATGCCATCCTGAAACTGATCCGGCATAAGCCAGGACAGATCTTCCTCGGAAGCGATGCACATGATACCAAACACCGCCCGCCCATAATGCCGATGGACTATGGACGATGGACGAGGGACGAGGGACGAGGGACGATGGACGAGGGACCCTATGGACCTTATGGACCCTATGGACCTTATGGACAAGGACGATAGACGAGGGACGAGGGACCTTATGGAC
>JAQVUB010000378.1 GCA_028699735.1 Lentisphaeria bacterium
CCTTTTTGTGTCTTTCGTTGTTAAAATTGGGTTAGGGGCGTTGTCCACCCGAAGTTGCTTCAAGCCAGCGGCGCAGGAACAAAGCCACCACCGGGACAGCGGTACGGCCCCCGGATTCCCCCTCTTCGATCAGGCAGGCAATCGCATATTCAGGGGCTTCAAGCGGGCCGTAGCAAATCACCCAGGTGTCTTTCTTGCGATCATCCCCGCTGCCAATTTCTGCAGTACCCGTCTTGGCGGCAAGGGAAAGCCCGGTGGACTGCAATCCGGAGGCCGAGCCGCCCTCCTCCTGTACCGCTGACTCCATAGCGGAACGCAACAGACGGAAATGCTTCTCTGACGCCGGCATCCGATGTCGAATGACTGGCGCAGTCTGCCGCAAAACTTCTCCCTGTTCGCTGATGATCTTTTCCACCAGGTAGGGTTTGTACAGAATGCCTCCGTTTGCCAGGGCGGCCGCATAGAGTGCCGCCTGCAGCGGTGAAAGCATCACCATACCCTGGCCAATCGAAGCATAGGCGGTATCAACCATCAGCCAGTTCCGATGCATATTTTTAAGGGCATATTCCCGCTGCGGAGCAATTCCGCTGACACTCTCCGGAAAATCCAGCCCCGTTTTTTCGCCAAAGCCCGCCGCCGCAAAAAACGGGTACAGTTCATCGATCCCAGTATGGCATCCCGCTTCCATAAAATAGGGATTGCAGGAGAAGGTAATGGCTTGTTTGAGATTGAGCAGACCGTGCCCGCTGCGTTTGGCACAGCGTATCGCATGATTGCCGACCATGAAACGCCCCGTGCAGTCATACAATCCTTCCGGATCCAGATGGCCGCGTTCCAGAGCCGCCAGCGCCACCAGCGGCTTGACGATCGAACCGGGTGTATACAAACCGTTCACCGCACGGTTCAGCAAAGGACGCCCGCTGTCATCACGAACCAGAGCGGCAAAAGCACGCTGCGTCAGACCAGCGACATTATAGGTCGGCGACGAAGCCAACGCCAGAATGGCACCGCTGCGCACGGAAACCGCCACCAGCGCCCCATGATGCCCCTGCAACACCCCGTCAGCAGCCTGCTGGGCATTCGAATCGATGCTCAATAGAATGTCATTCCCATGCCGCGGCAGCAAGGCCTGGCGTACATCTTCATAGACATAGCCCTGAGAATCCACCTTCACCAGACGAGCACCCGGCTTCCCGGAAAGAACCTCGTTGTAATAACCTTCCAGACCACTGCGGCCAACCTGCTCCGGTGAAACATAGACCCGCGAAAAATCTTCACCAAGACTGGTATTTTCCGGCAGTTTTTTACCCGTAAATCCAAGCACATGCGTGCCTACCCCCGGCAGAGCATAGCGCCTTTCCACGCGGGGGACGATCTCAAGGCCCGCCACTGGTGGAGCCAATTCCGCAGCACGAGCCAGCTCCGCGGGATCGAGATCGCGGCAGAAGACCAATGGCATCACCGGGTGCCGGTAGAGATGACGCCGGATCGCCTCCTCGTCCAATTGCGACGGGCGCCCGATGGTCATCGCCAGCAACCGTTCACAGGCCAGAATATGTTTGATGGTATGAACCGGACGCCCCGGCTGCCGCATTTCTGAAACATGGGCCACCAGATCGTATTGACTGATGCTGTCGGCCAGCACTCTCCCGTCCGCGGCAATGATCCGCCCCCGAGCGGCGTTCAACAGCACAGGCCTTATGCTCTGACGCTGCGTGGTCTGACGGTGCCGCATTCCCTGCAATACCTGCACCTGCCACAGCCGAAAGGCCAACAACAGAAAAAAGAATACCAGAATGACGGCACAGAGGATGATCCGGATTTGCCGGGATTCCAGGCGGTCAGGCTTAGTCATCGACGGCTTCCTCCCGCGCAGAATACTCCTCCGGACGCAAAGCCGTCGAAAAGACTTCCTGACGTCTTAAGGCCAGAAGACGAGCCCCCTTCTCCAGAAGCCACCAGACCGCCGGCAAAAGCACGATCGCTGCGAGGCAGTACAGGCTGCTGAAGAACAGCGTCGTTACCCCGATCCGCCCGCCGCTGAAAAGAATATTGAGCAGCAGAAGGACACTCGATATCAGCCCGGTCAAAGCTCCGGGAACCAGCAGCGAAAACAACGAATTCATATCGCCAAAGCGTTGCCAAAATCCGGCAAAGTAGAGAATTCCAATCAAGCTCAGTCCTGTGCTGGGCAGAGTACGCGCAAACCAGCTGTCCAGCAATGCCGCTGCCAGAAAATACAGCAGAATTCCCTTCCGCCAGGGCAGCAGGCAGGAAAAATAAAAGACGACTGACAGTAATACCGGCAGGGCAATACTATGCAAACCCAGCAGCACTTCCAGCAGACAGGAACACAACAGACAGAATATCAGCCATAACCAGAACATAATTTCGTACCGTAATCAATAAACAAAGCCATTTCGTACCCCTGTTTATTGTATCCCAACAGACCCTATTTTCAACCTTTGGACAGAGATTCCAGAAGATCGGATGGAATGCCCCCGTTATGCATCAGATAAAACTGGGCGAAAGTGGTATTTTTTTACAACAAAAGACACAAAATGACCCGAAAAAAATTCCTGGGAAGTACGACGCATGGAAAGCAGTCAACGCCGCTTCCTGCAACTTTTTCGGGTCGTTTCGTATTTTTCGTTGTTCAATAAGAATTCCACCGTTTCAGCTTCACTGACGGATTGCCTCTTCGATTTTCCAGCCGGATATCTGCCTCGAGGCAGTGTCAAAGTTCGCGCCGATGAGAACGATTTTCTTGCCGGCGTGCTGATATTTTTGATAATATTCCTTTTCGCGAATTTGCGAAAGCGCGGCATCGGCGGTCTGATTGAGTTTGAATTCAAAGATATAGACGTGCTCGCCGTCCCGGATCATTGCGTCGATGCGTCCGTTGTTTGTTCGGGATTCCGCTTCGATACGCACGCCGATCAGCAAAAATACCGAATAGAACAGCAGTTGGAAGCGCCCTTCTGTGTCGGTCGCAACATCATATTGCACGGCGGCAAAAAAGGTTTTCAGCAAGTCCATGAAAAGATGAATGTCTTCCGCTTTGATCGCCTTGACCATTTTGAAGACATTCGCACCAACGGTTTCCTGCGGCATGGCAGCGTAGTCACTGATCAGATAGGTCTCGAAGGCGCCCTTCACTTCGCGATTGGGAAAGTCGAGATAATATTGCGTCTCGCCAAGTTCGACAAAGGAACTTTTGATGGTCAGATAGCCGGTCTGCAGCAGAAGCGTCAGGGGATCGATCCGGTCGATTTCAAACGCATTGAAGGCAACCCCCATGACCGGTTCATTCAATGTCCGCTCAAAATTAAAGTCCGTCTTCCGGGCCACTTCCATCAGGAACGAGGGCGTCCCAGTCGAAAACCAGTAGTTGGAAAATTCGCTGCCGTTGATGAAAAATTGCGCCAGGGACACCGGATTGTAAACCGTCTCCGCTTTTGCATGAAAACGATACCCGTCATACCATGACTTGATTTCATCGAGAAGTTGTTCGCGAGG
>JAQVUB010000379.1 GCA_028699735.1 Lentisphaeria bacterium
ATCCGCATCCTTGCCGGACAAGCCTGCCTGATAATCCCAGAATCTGCCATGATCTATGACATTGACATAAATGCGCCCGGGAGCAACCACCACCCGGAGAATAATACCTTTACGTTGCGACTGATTTTTTTCCAGGCCATGTTTGACAATATTGGTCAGAAATTCACTCAACAGGATTTCGGCTCTGCCGGACCAGTCCTGGTTTCCGGTAATTTCAGCGAGCGAGGCAGCCGTTTCCGCAACCGCATCTTCGATTGCCAGAATATCCGCCGGGATATAGCGCAGAAGGACAGTTCCATCATAATGATTGTTCTTTTTGATGGCAAAGAGAAAAATATCATCGGAGGGATAATCAAAACCGATCTGTTCAATGGCATTACGAATCCGGTAGGGAATCGAAATCACGTTGGTCGTTTTACTAAGTGAGGAGATCAGCGGCAGCAAAGCCTCCTCTCCAAGAAAATCATCTGGATTGCTTTTTGAACCGATATCCAGCAGACCATCCGTATAAGCAATAAACACCGTTTCATCACTGAAATCGACTTCGATGTTATCTAATGCCGTATATTCCGTCTGGGCAGAGATTCCCAACGGCAGATTACCACGTTTTTCAGGGTTGATATTGCGAATTTCAGCAGTTTCGGTATCGAGGCAGATGATCCCCGGATGTCCTGCGGTTTGATAGACCAGGTGATTGTTTCGAAAATCCCAGATCGCCACCAGGCAGGTCATATAGCTGTTGACACCAAACTGCGTGCAAAGAAACTCATTCAGTTCCGTCAGGATTTCATGCACATGCAGCTTGTTCGCAGCACGTTCAAAGCCAAGTCGTTTGATCAGGGTTTGAATCGGGGACATGCAGAGCGCGGCGTGGATACCATGGCCAGCAACATCACCAATCACCCCCAAACAGCGGTCATTTCCAAGATCGACCCACTCAAAGAGATCCCCGCTGACTTTGTACATCGGTTCATAAAGATAGCAGGCTGAATACTCTTTGCTAGTAAGACACCAGTTTGGAAGCATCATCCGCTGCACCTGGCTTGCAAGCGTGAGGTCTTCGTCAATGCTGCGCTGCAACATGGCCACATCGTCAACACTCTTGTAGGTGGCCAGAGCCTGCTTGAGAATATCGAGAAGCGTCTTCTTGGTGAAGGTTTTATTCAAATAATACGAATACTGATCCCGGGTGATCCGGCTCAATAAAGAATTATCAATATCATCCAGCAAAGAAGTTAAGAAGATAATTGGAATACGTTTGTTATAACCTCGTATCAAATCGCGGAACTTAAAACCGTCAATCGAACTCATTAGAATATCAGTAACAATCAAATCAAAGCTGCCACGTTTAAACTCACTGAGAGCGTCCTGCACATTGTCAGCAGTGACAACATTGAAGTTTTCACCGCGCAGGCAGGCTTTGACAGTCACCAGAATAAAACGCTCGTCATCCAAAACCAGAATATTATATTTTTTACTTTCCATCCATACGCTCCTGACTCTGGAAATTCTCGATCAAAGCGGGACAAAACGCAATACTATAATGCGTCGTTGTTCCGATGAATTTGTTTCGTGTCAGTTTGTGTTTTCGTTGTTAAAAAAACGTTGTAAACCTGCACCCTGATATCATTCCGGAACATCGAGATGCAGCAGATCACGACGAAAGGAACGAGCCATTTCCCGATGCAGGCGGAATTGATCCTTGCGCGGATTTCCGCTGCCGGCCAGCTGGGCAGGAGCTATCAGTAACTCCGTAACTTTTTGCAGGATGTGCCCCATTTCCAGCCAGGGAAGCATACCCAGTTCGAGGCCGAGCCAGAGCATGGAAAGGATCGATTCGGCCTCTTCAAAACTGATCAAATCCATTCCCCGTACCGTTCCTACCGCTCGTCCGACCGCATCACAGACTCGGATGCGAAGCTCGCTGTCAGACTGCATTCTTTCACGGCATTGCGTCTCCCGTTCAGCAACCGTTCGGCTCACTTCCAGCAAAGCTTCAGCATGTTGTTCCGGAACAAAAAAACTATTGGGGGACTGCAGAATATAAAAAGCACCCCCGGAATAATCATTTTTGTGGAAAAGGGGTCTCAGTTGGAACCTCAGTTCGGAGCAACTCTGCACTATACGGTCGATCTGTCCGTTGAAGTTCAATCCCGGGAGGTGCAGGAGCTGTCCCAGCCCCATTCCTGTTCCAAGCGAATTCAAATGCCGTGTCAGATAACCATATTGCGAATGTTTTTGCAGGGAAAATTGTTTTCCCAGATGTTCATCAAATTCAGTGATTTGCTTTACCATGGCAGGCAGGTCATCGCACTCTCCCCAGAGATTGAGGCGCACATGATCGATATTGTTCAGCAGACCAATCACTCGCTCATTTTCACTGACCAGTAGCCGAGTGGCATGACTGCGGTAAACATATTCATAGGGACACCAGCCCCGTTCGATCAATTCAAGACGTTCCCTTTTATCCATTGCCTGGGGATTATACTCCCGCACAGAGCCAAACAAAGCCTCATTCTGCAGAAAAGCACTCAAGAGTTTACAGACTTCTTCACTCTGTTCCACCTGCCTGGAAAAAGGCGGCAAGGCATAAGAAGTGAGATTCCGGCTCAGAAAAAGCAGGCTGGAGATGCGGATCAGTGGCTGGCCGGTTTTTCGCTTAGGCAACCAGGGAAGATTGGGAAAAACCTGCTCGGGCCTAACAAACTCATCCACAACCTGAACTTTACCCCATGCAGCGCCAGATTCAGGTCTGCTTCTGGCGGCCAGTTCCCGTTGCATACTTTCCAGCTCTTGCTTTAATGCTGCAGCAATCTCATATTCCTCTGCCTGTACAGCCGCCTGCATGCGGGCATTCAAACGGCGAAAGGAAGACTGCCCATTGCCTGGGGTTAGACCATTGACTTCTACAGAGGAGGGCTTGCTCCCCGCTTCAAAAGAAAAACCATCCTGCAAATTTAAATGCGCACAGATATCTTTTTCAAACGCTTTCAGACAATCCGGACAGCCCAAAAGAAGGCTTTGCCGCAATTCCTGCCGTTGCAAACCGCATTGCGGGCAACTCCCAGTCTCCGCATCACCACCGCCCGTAGCACTGCTGATTTCCGCTTTTTTCACCAGTTCACTGAGAATTTTCAACAGGTCGAGATGATTTGGCAAAGAAGCCATGCGGAAGGTCTCAGCAAATTCACCGGCATGCGGGTATTCGCCGGAAAGTTCATGCATTGCACAGGAGGCGCAAAGGTTCAAAGAATGAACATTTCCCTGCGCATCCATTCCGCGTATATGGATACTGGCCTCCTCATTATGGCATCGATCACAAAGCATTAGGGCTCCTTTTCGACAGTGTTCAGTGCTGCATTTTCCTCCGAAACACCCGTCAAAGCCCGGTGCAGTACCGTTTCGGCGGCAAAGCCATTGCGGTATTCCCAGCTTGCTGTGTTGGGGCTGCCAGTTGTCTGTGAGATGCCGGTTTGGAAACAGAACCAGAGCAGATTTCGCCAGTAATAAGGCGG
>JAQVUB010000380.1 GCA_028699735.1 Lentisphaeria bacterium
GGAGCGGCACAACCGAGAAGTCCGGAGTGATCCATGCCCAAAGTTTTGAGTTTTTCAACCTTTTCTCCCCAATACCATAAATCCGACCAGTTTGTCTGATCCCAGCCAATTCCGAAATCGCTGGCAAGAATCACTTTGATGCGATCATCCAGGCATCCGGCATAAAATGCCATCTTACCGCCCAGTGAATGACCGGCGATGCCGATCCGCTCAGCGTTCACGCGTGCATCGTTGGCAAGTACATCCACCAGCAGTTTTGTATCGGCGGTCAGCTTCCCAATACCAGTCCAGCCCGGGTGATCACGCAACAGCGCGCAGGATGCATCGGCCCAGCGTTCCCAGTCCCCCCTTTCCCGGTCAGACATAAGATAAGTCAAATGGAACGCATCTGCCGAGGCTGCAATGAAACCGCGTCGTACCAAGTGCAGCATCATCTCAATTCCCGCATAGCGGGGCAGTTTTTCGTCCGTGTCAGGTTCGAAGCCCAGCATGGCTTCAGGGAAATAGAAAGGTACCGCGACTGCAGGAACGGGTTGCGAAAGTTCAGGGGGGCAGATAAGCAGAACCCGTTGAAATGTTCCTGGACCATTGGCTTGCAGATACCACTCCCCCTCGAATTCGGGATGGGAGAATTTTTTGATCAGTTTCAGGGACTGCGAGTACCGGTACTTGCCGGGTTGCCCAATTTGTTCCAGCCAGGATGCCTTGATGCCGTTCATCATGATCCAGATTCTACCTTTCCAGTTTTTCGATTTTGATCCCGTTAAAGCGAATTTTCCCAGAGTCTCCTTCGCGCAGTAGCAGGAAGGGGTTATCGTCTGTTGCCTGTTTGATGAATTCGATAACGTAGCGCATATTGCCGGAATCGCCATCCGGCGTCAATACCCTTTTGTTCATGTTCCCTACAGGGAGCGTAATGGATCAGAGCAACTGGTAACGGAGAGATTCTTTTTTGAACAACGAAAAACCCGAAACGACCCAAAAAAATTTCATGGAAGCGGCGTTGACTGCTAGCATGCGTCGTACTTCCCATGAAGTTTTTCGGGTCATTTTGTGTCTTTTGTTGTAAAAAAATACCACTGTCACCCAGTTGAGGCATTACCCTGGCCGATCGCTCGGATGAAAAAAGTTCATTATATTAGCAGAAAAATTCATTAGCTTGAACTATATTATAGGCAGTTCGTATTTACAAATAACAAAAAAGGGGTTTTGCGATGTCTTCGGTTCATTCCAGTTATGTTTTTACAAGCGAGTCGGTATCGGAGGGTCATCCGGACAAGGTCTGCGATCAGATAGCGGATACGGTATTGGATTCGTGTCTGGTGAAGGATTCCGAGAGTCGTGTTGCCTGTGAAGTCCTGGTTACGACGAATTTCATTTTGCTGGCCGGGGAGGTAAGCAGCCAGGCATCATTGGATTATGCTGGGATTGCCCGTCAGGTTGCGCGCGACATTGGGTATGATCGTCCGGGGTTGGGCTTTTCCGGGGATGATGCGGAAGTGGTGGTCAAGATTCACGAGCAGTCTCCGGATATTTATCTGGGGGTAAATGCAGCGACCAGTCAGACCGGGGAGCAGGGTGCCGGTGATCAGGGCATGATGTTCGGCTTTGCCTGTTCTGATACGGACTGTTTGATGCCGGCTCCGTTGTACTATTCACACCGGATCATGCAGCGTCTGGCTGAATTGCGGCATAAAGAACCGGAACGCTGCGCGTTTTTGCGTCCGGATGCTAAAGCGCAAGTGTCACTCTGGTATGAAGGCGGCAAGCCGGTTGCGGTTCGCAATCTGGTGGTATCTCATCAGCATACTCCGGAGATGGAGATGAAACAGCTGCGCTCTCTGGTTGCTGAGGTGGTGCTGGAGGTGATTCCGGCGGGTCTGCTGAAAGGGCTTTCTCCGGAAGATTACCTGATCAACCCGACTGGGCGTTTTGAGATAGGCGGACCGCATGGTGACACCGGAGTGACCGGGCGCAAGATTATTGTTGACAGCTATGGCGGTATGGGACGCCATGGCGGTGGCGCATTCTCGGGAAAAGACCCCTCTAAGGTGGATCGTTCGGCGACCTATATGGGGCGCTATGCGGCAAAAAATATTGTTGCGGCAGGATTGGCAAAGACCTGTGAAATTCAGGTGGCTTATGCAATCGGGGTTGCGAAACCGGTCAGTATCAATGTCAATACTTTTGGAACCGGTGTCTGCGAAGACCAACGCCTGGCTAATATTCTGGAACAGGGCGTGATTTTCGATTTCCGCCCGGCCAGGATCATCGAAGCTCTGGGGCTGAAGAAACCGGCAGGCTGGAACTACCGGCAAACCTCCATCTATGGACACTTTGGCAAAGCTCAGTTCCCCTGGGAAAAAACGGACCGGGTGGAGGCTTTGCTGGATGCAGTCCGTAAAACAGCCTGCACCTGCTGAAAACCCTGGAACCTTTTTTAACAACGAAAAAACACAAACAAACACGAATTTTTTTTGCGGTGCAAAATCCGTGTTATTCATGCAAAATCAACCCGTATATCATACCAGGCCGAGACTGCTCGGATTTGGTGCGGCTCTGCTGGATGAAATGATCCTTGTCGAGGATGCGTTCGTTGCGGCACTGCCCGGAAAAAAGGGTGGTGCCCGGCAGGTTTCGGCTGTGGAGATGTCCGCCTTGTTGGCAGCCTTGCCAGGGAAGCCCTTGCGGCAGCTTGGCGGAGCCACGGGCAATACGCTTCGCGCATACGCGGGGCTTGGCGGTGCCGCCGGCATGCTCACCCTGGTTGGCGATGATGAAGCGGGCGTCTATTACCTGCAAGCCATGCGGGATGCAGGGGTTCTCTGCAATGGTATCAAGGTCATTTCTGGCGCTGAAACAGGGCGCTGCCTGTCGCTGGTCACCCCGGATTCCGAGCGCACGATGCGCACCCGGCAGGGAATTGCTGATCAGATGCGCCCGGCGGATTTCACGGCAGCGGATTTTCAGGGCTTCACGCATCTGTTTGTCGAAGGCTATGCGCTTTATACTCCGGATGTGGTCAAGGCCGTGCTGGCAGTTGGCAAAGCCGCCGGTCTGACCATTGCCTGGGATGCCGGATCACCGGAACTGGTCGCTACCCACCGGGATTTGTTGCAGAAATTGCTTTCGGAGTATGTCACCGTCGCCTTTTTCAATGAAGAGGAAAGCGCGGCCTTCTGCGGCAGCCGGGATCTCCAGGCGGGTTTGCAGGCACTTTCACGATGCTGCAGCTTATCGGTTGTCAAAGCCGGCAAAAACGGGGCATTTCTCAGTGAAAACGGTGCAGGCCCGGTGCATATTCCGGCCTATCCGGCGGAGGCTATCGACACGACTGGCGCCGGGGATTTCTGGGCGGCCGGCTTTTTGTATGCATGGTTGCAGGGAGAAACCTTGCAAAAAGCCGGTGAACTTGCCGCACGCATGGCTGCCGTCATCGTCGAACAGGTAGGGACCGAATTGACGCCGGATTCCTGGAAAAACTTTCACTTGCAGACTCAGAGTATACAT